>DAOUGB010000050.1:0-3324 GCA_034429595.1 Dehalococcoidales bacterium | reverse complement strand
GCGCAGCGAAGCTGCGGCTCATCCCCCGGGAATTGACAATCAGCAGCACCGGGGCGTCGAGCCACTCGGCGATTTGCGCCGTACTCCCCTGGATTGTCGACACATCCGAGCCGTCGAAAAGTCCCATTACTACTTCTACAACAGCGATATCCGCATCTCTGGTAACGCGGTCGAAGAGATTCTGGATGTGCTCTTTGTTCATCATCCAGCCGTCCAGATTATAGCAGGGTCTTCCGGAGACAACGGCAAGATAGGTCGGGTCTAAAAAATCCGGGCCGACCTTGAATGTCTGCACTTTATATCCACGGCGGCAAAGCGCGCCCGTCAGCGAAATCGCCAGGCTTGTTTTCCCCGATCCGCTGTGAGCAGCGGCAATGACTATTCGCGGACATTTCCCCATTAGTACTCCACCCCTTTTTGCGCAAGGATATTTTCCTGAAATCCGTGTTTCCGGCACTGCATAATCGTAACCGTATCAGCCGCAGCAATTAATCCTTCAGAGGCTCTCCGGCCGGTGAGAACCAGGCAGAGCGAACTGCCGGCGCTGTGAATCATCGCCAGTACGTCATCTTCCCGGATCAGCTTCTTAGCAACGGCATTGCATATTTCATCGAGGATAATCATGTCATAAGCCCCGGATTGAACAGCCTCTGCAGCTATTTTCAAAGCGTGGGCGGCGGCATCCTGGTGTGAATAGAAATCCGGGTGACCAGCAGACGGAACAAAGCCCAGCCCCGTCTGGACAAATTCAACACCGGCAAGATTCTTCACGGCGGCAATTTCCCCGGTCAGCGCGGCGGCTTTAATAAACTGCACGATCTTCACCCGCATCCCGTGACCGCTGGCCCGCAGGGCCATGCCCAGAGCCGCCGTCGTTTTTCCTTTACCATCGCCCGTAAATAACAAGACTCTTCCCACGTCAGGCACCGACTATCCCTTTAATTATAAACCTGATACCCACAAAAATAACAACCGCCACCAATGAGGTGGCCAGCATCAAATAATTGGCTTTCAGTATATGCCGCCGCTCCATGGATTCGACGGGATCACCGATAAAAGGCAACTCCACCAGTTTTCCGTGGCGAAACAGCGGCCCGCCCAGTTGAATTCCCAGCGCCCCGGCCATCGCCGCTTCTGAAATTCCCGAGTTCGGACTGGCATGATGGCCTCTATCGCGCCGGCAGATATTCCAGGCCTGAACAGGCCGGTAACCGGTCAGAACAGCCCCGATAAACATCAGGGGAGCGGTCAGTCTTGCCGGCAAAAAGTTCGCCGCATCATCTATTCTGGCTCCAGCCCAGCCGAAATAAAAATATTTTTCATTCTTGTAGCCCACCATGGAATCCAGGGTGCTGGCAGCCTTGTACATCATCGCGCCCACCGGTCCAAAAAGCACGGCAAAGAAAAGAGGGGCGATAATTCCGTCAACCGTATTTTCCGCCACGCTTTCCACCGTTCCGCGAATAATTCCCTTTTCATCCAGCTTGTCCGTATCGCGCCCGACAATAAAAGCGACATTAGCGCGCGCCTGCGGCAAATCCCCCGCCTGCAAAGCCCTGTAGACATCCATACTGTGCTTGCCCAGGTCTCGAATGGATAAGGTCGTGTAAATGATCAATGCCGAAAGCACATCCGCCACCCAGGGATGGATCCAGGCCGCAATTCTGAGAGCGGAAAAAGTAACGCCTCCCGTAACGGCAATCACGATAATAGTCATCAATGTTCCGGCCGCACGTTGATTTGCGATTATTTTCCGCAGCAACCCTTCCAGGACGGTGATAAGCCGGCCGATCAGCTTAACCGGATGAGGCAGCCACCGCGGATCGCCAAACAGCAGATCGAGAATGACGGCCAGAATTATTTGCATTTCCAGTGTCATTACAGCCCCATGATTTTGTATATCGCCGCCATATCAAGACTCTCGCGGACAACGGCAGCCAGGCGTTCAAACGCCGGTTCCAGATCGTAAACCGCACAAACTTTACCGCAGGCGGCAAGGCCGCGCCTTACCCGCAGCCGGTCAATGAACCAGCGGCGGAATTCATCGGCGTCGAAGACGCCGTGCAGATAAGTACCCCAGACATTTCCGTCCGCTGTGCCCAGGCCGATTATTTTCCCGTCTTCTCCTTCGACCACGGGTATCAAATTATCCCCCGCGGTAAGACCATGGTGGATTTCATAGCCCGTAAGCGGCAACCCGGAAAGCAGGTGTTTTGCCTCTATACGCTTGAGCGTTTTGTCCGGTGACAGATATGTAGAAACGGACAGCAGCCCCAGCGCACCGAGAGATTCTTTTTCCGGAGACTCGATGCCGTGAGGATCGTCGATCTTACTGCCCAGAATCTGGAAGCCGCCGCAGACGCCGACAATCTCTGTTTTCTTTTTCGCCGCCAGTTCAAAACTCCGCTGCCCCATCCCCGTCTTTTTCTGGAAGGCCAGATCACCCATAACGTTTTTGCTGCCCGGCAGAATGACGGCGTCCGGTTCACCCAGATCAGCCGGATTCTTGACGACCCGCAGGCGGACATCCGGTTCAATATGCAGAGCGTCGAAATCGGTGAAGTTGGAGATATGCGGCAGGTCAATGACCGCGACGACGACATGGTCTCTGTCCGGAACGACGTCTTTAATCAACCCTTCTTTAAAGCTTACGGAATCTTCCTCCGGCAGCCCCAGATTATTCAGATACGGCACCACCCCCAAAACCGGCCGACCGGTGTACTGCAGAATGTACCTGTGGGCGGAATCCAGGAATTTTTTCTGGCCGCGGAAACGATTAACAATGAAACCGGCCAGCAGCTTCCGTTCCGCTTCCGTTAAAACCTCCAGGGTGCCGATAAAGGATGCATAAATCCCCCCCCGGTCGATGTCGCCCACCAGCAGAACAGGAGCCTGTGCATAAAGGGCCATATTCATATTGACGATATCATTGCTTTTAAGATTGATTTCCGCAGGACTGCCCGCACCTTCCATAATTACGGCGTCATACTCGGCGCCAAGCGATTCAAAATCCTCTTTCGCCGCGGTGAAGGGCATGGCCTTGAAGTCGATATATTCCTGAAAATCCATATTGCCGACGGGTTTGCCGCGGACGATGATTTGCGAACCCAGTTCACTGTTCGGTTTGAGCAGCACCGGATTCATGCGTACATCCGGATCAAGTTTGGCCGCCTGGGCCTGAACCACCTGAGCACGGCCCATCTCGCCGCCGTCGCGGGTCACGTAAGAATTAAGCGACATATTCTGGGCCTTAAACGGCGCAATCCGCAAACCGTCCTGCAGCATTATGCGGCACAGAGCGGCGACAATGATGCTCTTGCCGGC
>DAOUGB010000049.1:0-48047 GCA_034429595.1 Dehalococcoidales bacterium | reverse complement strand
GCCGCCCAGGCCCCCGGTATAAAAAGCTATCCAGAGGAGGATGCCGCGGTTATCAATCCATTCTGTCTGGCGGGTGTAATTGACCATCCATTGATGGACCGGGTGTTGCGTATTCATTACACACCTGCCTTGTTCATTATAGAATCGGTTATGTCTTCCGGCCGTGCCTTGTTGCTCTCCTTGCCGCCGTGCGTCCCGTCGATAAAGTAGCCGGACGGCTCGGTGTCATACTCGGGGTGGAGGACAAAACCGTTTTTCTCTTTAATAAGCTTTGATACTTCGCTGTTCGGGTCGTCCATGTCGCCGAAGGTTAAAGCGCGGGCGACACAGGTGTTCACGCAGGCTGGTGTGGCCTCGCGGTCTTTACCCGGCACCAGCCCTTTGGCCAGGCCGGCATCAATGCGCTCCGCGCAGAAATTGCACTTTTCCGTCGTCCCCACCTGGTGGCGGTAGAGTTTCTTACCCGCTTTTTCAAAGTTAGTCTGTACTTTCTTGGGGAAGAAGCCCTGGTCTTTATCTTTCGAGAGGAAAGTGCGGTTCTGGTAAGGGCAGGCGATGACGCAGTAGCGGCAGCCCACGCACTTGTCCTGGTCGACGACGACGATGCCGTCTTCGCGGCGCGTTGTCGCGGCGGTGGGGCATACCTCAACGCAGGGCGCATCCTTGCACTGGTTGCAGCGCACGGAATAGGTGGATACCGTAGGATGCTCGCCGCCGGTCTCCATGGCTACCAGCTTGGGCCAGGTAATGCCCATGGGTAAATAGTGTTCGATACGGCAGGCGGCCACGCAGCCGAAACACCTGACGCATTTGGTTAAATCAACAACCATTCCCCATCTCATTTTGTTTTCTCCTGTGTGATTGGTAATTATGGAAAGCGTAGATATTAATAAGAAAAACTACGCAATAACATATATATATTGTATCATAACTGTTGAAAAGTGCAAGCTATATCCTAAGTATATATTGAAACACATAAAACTATCAGTGAATTATTTCACAGTGTGATATTTTGAACAGTGTGAAAATAGTTACTGTAGCGGAGAAAAATAAAAAATATGAGCGTGAAAAGCGGGAAATTAGCGGTGTTTATTGATTAAATGGTGCCGGAGTAATCCTCCGCGATTTTATGCAGGATGGATTTATCCAGAATAAAGACCCGGCGGCGCGATAGCCTGATGCCGCCCTTTTCCTCAATCACCTTAAGCGAGCGGTTGACCATCTCCCGCGAGCTTCCCACCAGGCTGGCCATGTCTTTTTGCGTCAGGTTCAAACCAACGGTATGCTCTTCTCCTCCGTACCGGCCTAGGAAAAGCTTGGCCAGCCGTGCCAGCACCTGGGATGAAGACAGGTCCTCCAGCAAATTGGAGTCGCGGCGGATGCGTTCCGCCAGCGCCCGGATAACGTTCATCATGATAGCCGGGTTTTCCTTAAGTATCTTGATAATATCCTTTTTATTAATGGAATACAGTACTATCGGCGTCAGCGCCACCATGCCGGCCGCGTTAGGCCCTTCATCATACAGAGAGACATCGTTCAGGGAATCGCCGGGTGGGGCAATGTGCAGCACCTGTTCCTTGCCTTTAGGTGATGTTTTATAGACTTTCACCAGCCCGGAAACTATAAAATAAAGAGAATCCGTCCAGGAGCCTTCCGTCAGAAAATGGGTGCCCTTATCATACCGGACCTCCTTGAAGCAGTGCTGGATGGATTCCAGTAGCGCCGTGTCGATGCCGGAAAAGTACCTCGTGGATTTAAGCAATTCAATCTGGATGGGCATATACTTTCACTTGATGATAACATATTAAACCCCCAAAATAAAACAATAATGCGTATCCGTTACGCGGATAATACTCGAATTACGTAATCAAACTTACGTCAAAGATTTTCCCCTTATCGGGTATTTTGTCGGAAAATCTCACAATGCTATAATAGGGAAACAATACAACAGGTTAACTATCTTTGAGGAGGTTTTCGTGAACAGCAGTAATCAGACTATTGTCACCACTAAAAGCGGCAGGGTGGAGGGGAACGGTAAAAAAGGCATATATGTTTTTAAAGGCGTCCCTTACGCTGCCCCGCCCGTGGGGAACCTGCGCTGGATGCCGCCCCAACCCGTAAAGCCCTGGAGCGGCGTGCGCCCGGCTAAAGAATACGGCGCGATTTCTCCCCAGCCCATGATGCCCGGCGGCGCCGCCATCGGCACGCCGTCTTTTGAAGGCCAGGCGCAATCGGAAGACTGCCTGTCCCTGAATATCTGGACGCCCGGCTTGGATGATGCCCGCCGCCCGGTGTTTTTCTGGATACACGGCGGCGCGTTCTACATCGGCTCCGGCACGGAATCATTCTTGGAAGAGGGGGTGCTCGCCCGGCGCGGCGATGTGGTGGTGGTCAGCATCAACTATCGACTCGGTGCTTACGGCTTTTTACACCTTAGAGAGATAACCGGCGGTAAAATACCGGCCACCGGCAACGAAGGCATCCTCGACCAGATAGCGGCTCTGGACTGGATACATGATAACATTGCCGCTTTCGGCGGCGATCCTGATAACGTCACGATATCCGGCTTTTCCGCCGGCGGTATGAGCGTGGGCACTTTACTGGGGATGCCCGCGGCTAAAGGCAAGTTCCATAAAGCGCTCAACCGCAGCGGCGCCGCCAATATCAACGGCCCGCTGGACGGCTGCGTAGAAATCGCGGAAAAATACCTTAAAATCTTCAACCTTAAAGGTAAAGATGTTGACGCGTTACGCGCTTTAAGCACCCAACAGCTCCTCGATGGTCAGAACAAGCTTATCGAACAGTTAAGGAACGAAGATGGCCGCGCTACGCCTTTCCAGCCGGTCGTCGATGGTAAAGACCTGCCGGAAATGCCGATGGCCGCTATCAAAAAAGGCTCGGCCGGGAATATACCCATCATGGCGGGCACTTCCCTCGACGAGCTGAAAATGATGAGTGCCATGGACCCGTCCGCCCGCAATATGAATGAGGCGGAGATGGTCAAAAGATTAAGCGGGATGGTGCCGGCGGAGCTGGCGCCCGTTCTGGCGAAAACCTACGGTGAGGCCCTAAAGAAACGCGGCGGCAATGTCACTCCGGCGGAAATCCTGGGGAGCGTTAATACGGACTGGATGTTCCGCATACCCACCATCCGGCTGCTGGAATTGCAGCGCGATAACGGCGCGCCGGCGTATAACTACCTGTTCGTTTACAAATCACCGGCCATGGGCGGAGCGCTCGGCGCCATGCACGGGCTGGATAATCCTTTCCTCTTCGGGGCGCTGGTGCCTGATTTCACCGGCCGGGACGCGGAGCTGGAAGAACTGTCTATCAAGATGCAGGATTCCGCCGTCGCTTTTATGAAGACGAGCGACCCGTCCTGTAAGAGCGCCGGAAAGTGGCCGGTCTACGGCAAAGACCGCCTGACGATGCTCTGGGACAGGAACGCCCGCGTGGCCGCGGCGCCGTATGAAACGGAACGCGCCGCCTGGGATAAATACGAATACTCCTACAATAAGCCGATTTAGCTAAGGACTTACGGCTTTCAGCCCCGCCAGTCCCCCTCTCCCTTGATGAGCCTTGTAGCAAAAGTCATGCTGAAGAGCGAATCGATGAAGAATCCGTACCTGAAAAGGTGGTTACGGATTTTTTCCCCCGATTTGCATCGGGGGAAAAATGACCATAAAATAATACTTTTGATACACCCCTCTCACTCGATGGGGGAGGGAGAGTAAGGGTGGGGTCTGGATACCCTTTATACCGGGTCGATACGCACGTCCAGCACGGCGGCCTGTCCCTGGCGCACCATGCCCAGGCAGTCCTTGAGCGCTTTGGGGACATCCGCGGGGTCGTCAACCATGCGTCCGTAAGCGTTATTGGCGCGGGCGATGAGGGTAAAATCCGGCGGCTCGGCGATGTCCGCGCCCATATTGGCGACATCGTATTTTTCTTTAAAGAGGCCTTTGATAGCGCCGTAGCCCCGGTTATCATAAATAACTGCGAGGAATGGGGCTTTGTATAAATTGGCCGACCATAGAGATGCCTCTGGGCAGCCGTAGATAAAAGCGCCGTCACCCATCAGGCTGATGACCGTTTTATCCGGCGTGGCCAGTTTAACGCCTAAAGCGGCGCCCGGCGCCCAGCCGATACAGCCGCCCTGGCAGGAGTATAGCGTCCCTGGCTTGGTGCGGTGCACCGTATGCGCCACAATCGCCGATGGGGAAATGGTCTGGTTTACGATAATCGTATTATCATCGATGATTTCATCGATGCATTTGCTTAACCAGTTGGCGGAAACGGGGGTGCGGCTGGCATGGCTGGCCGCTCTAGCCTGCCATGCAGCATCGAGCTTCTTGTGTTCCGCCGCTAACGCCTTGAAGCGTTCTTGCAGCTGGGTGCGTCTTTGAGCGGATACTTTCTTTTTTATGATGCTTGTCAGGATAGGAATAACTTGAGCGGAATCGGCTTTGAGCTGGATATCCGGTTGCCTGCCCCATAGCGGCACGCCTTTTTTCACCGTATCGATATCGATATGGATGATTTTTGCCTTGGGGTTTGGGGAAACCGGCGGCGCCGCGTAGTGCATGTCATAATCTATCGCCAGCACGGCGTCGGCTTCGGTTAAAATCGGATTGCCGAAGCCTGCCGCCGGCGAGAGATAGGCGGCCAGCGGATGCGTATTGGGGAAGCTCACCCAGAAGTCCGAGGTGAGTACCCGGGCGGCCAGTGTCTCCGCCAGTTCGATAAGTGCCGGGACGCATTTTGGGTTCCGGCCGGCATAGCCGGTGATTATCAGCGGGTTCTCCGCCGCCAGTAAAATATCGGCCGCTTTGCTAAGAGTGTTTTCATCTGGCTTAAGCGGAGTTTCATTTTTAATTTCAGCCGATTTTTTTGGGGGAATCTCGTTTTTGCTCCAGAGCGTTTCCCGCGGCAGCGTTAAATAGACCGGGCCGCACGGCTCGGTCGTGGCGATACGGAAAGCCTCCTCGAAGATATCAGCGGCGTTTTCGCCGGCGGTAATGGCGCTGTCCCATTTAACTAAGTTGCGCACCATCGCGCCCTGGTCGAAAGCCTCTCCCCGCCAGTTGGTACGTTGCGGCGGTCCCTGGTTTTCCGTAAAAAAGACCACCGGCACGCGTCCCCACTGGGCGTTGTGTAAAGCCCCGCCGATTTGCAGCACCCCGAGTTCCGAATGTGTCGAGACCACCTGCGGTTTGCCGGAGGCCATCCAGGTGCCGTGGGCGGCCGTCATGGCGACAAATTCATCGAGGCAGAGGATGCTTTTAGGCGCTTGCTTGCCCTCCGCCTGGTAAGCGGCCAGCGTTTCCAGTACCGGCACGTTATCGATACCCGGATTGAAAAAGACGAACGGGACGCCGTGAGCGTTCATGGTGTCGATAAGCGCCTTGACCGTGGTGTAGTTTTCCATAACTACCCCCTAGCTCTTTTTGTCTTCGGTAGCTCGCTTGTATTCGGTGCCGTTACCCGCGGTGAAGAAAATGATGGGGCTTTTGATATATTTAAAGGTGATCGGGAGGTGTTTGGTGCCGCCCGGCACGAATATCATACAGCTCTGGGTAATCGTGTATTTCTCATCCTCTATCCACACCTCGATTTCCGCATTCAGGTCGTGGGGGTTTTCCTGCCGGCTCCCCAGGAAACCCAGCACCTCATCGAAGTCGTGGGTATGCGCGTTCTCCGTATGCCAGGGTTTGGTATTATCCATGCTCCACAGCCAGTGGCACTCGATGTAAAAAGCGCCCTTGGCTACCTTATCGTCCAGCCACAGCATCGGCGTGGAAATCACGGGCGATGCGTCCATCATCTTTTTCATCTCCGGCGTAATATCCCGGTATTTGGTGATGATATTTTTCGCGAATTTCTTTTCAGCCATGAAAATAATCTCCTTTACGTGATATAGCAATTAGTAATTAGCCCGCCTTATCCCCTGGGTTAACCGCTCTGCCTATTTCCTGTACACCCCGTACTCTTTGGCGGCGTCCAGCATGGCGCGGACATTTTCCGGCTTGCCGTTATCCACCTGCGCCCCGCCCGCTAGGATATAGCCGCCGCCCTTGCCGCAGGTCTCGATGAGTTTCTTGCAATATTTCTTCACGGCGTCCGGCGTGCCGGTGGCCATCAGCGAGGTAGGCACGTTTCCGGCGATGCAGCATTTATCCCCCAGAGCCTTCTTGGCTTTGGCCATGTCCGTTCTATCGAAAAGCCAGGTCACCGCGCCCTTGGGGAACTCGTTGACGCTTTCCAGGCGTGTTTCGTAGCTTCCCTCGGCGAAGAGCGTCACCAGGATGCCTTCATCGATAAGGGCGTTGATGACTTTTTTCAGGGACGGCCAGTAGAAAGTATCGAACTGTTTTTCAGACATCCATCCGTCGGCGCCCTTATGCAGCGGGAACATGGCCGTGAGGCCTTTGCTGGCGTTGGCGGAGGTAATTACGGATTCAATCATCAGCTTGGTCACCACCTCGATGGCTTCCAGCAGCTTGTCCGGCCTCCGGAACATATCGGAAATAATGCCGGAAGTGCCGCGCAGCGTGTCCCCGATGACGTCGAAAGGCGCTTTGGCGAAGGCGCCCCGCGCCGCGGGATAGCCGGCTTCGAGCGTTTTGCGGCTGAACTCCCCGAGTACCTGGACGTATTTAAGCAGTTCATTGCCGACATTGATGATTGTTTTCAGTGAATTCTGCACGTCGGACATGGCAAACGGCATGAAATACATCGCCGGGGCCTCGATGATGTTGGTAAAAGGCGATAGTTTCTGCCACGGCTCGAACGCTCCGAAGATGCGCGGCATGTATTTCCTCATCCAGAAGTCGGAAGGGTTGAGTATCAGGTCGTCATACTCTTCCGCTTTCATATATTCGCCCTCGACGAACTGGATGCCCGTGGCGTTTTTCGGCAGGCCGTGCCCCGGATACTTGTAAAGCTTGTAATCCAGCAGGTCGTAAATCTTGCCGGGAACAACTGTCCCCGGGCTGGATAAAGCGTCCGCGTCCAGGAAATTCTGGTTAAAACTATCCCACGCTTTGACCGCTTTCTCATAATCATACATACAGGTATAGTAATCGGTACCGTAAAGATAAGCGGGGAGCGCGCCGATCATCAGCGATACCGGCACCCGGTCCGGCTCCTTCACGTTATACACGTCGATCATTCTCTGAACGCGCTGTTTATAGGCCTTCTTGGCTTCGGCATTGGTAAAATTAACGCCATCGGCATCCAGCCACCATCTAAAACGCTGCTCCCGCTTTTCCTGTGGGGTCATCTCCGTCCATTTTTTCTCCGGCATTTGTTATACTCCTGTTCTTCTAACGGCATAATTGAGATTCCCTTTATATTTTATAGAGGGAATAGCGGTATGCCTGAATGCTGCTAAAATCTAGCTGTCACATTATACCAACGTGCGCGTAATAATACAAAAGGTATACTATGCAAGGGAGTGAGGTTGTTAACGACAAAACCCCCTTCCCCTTATCCCTCCGCTCCTCTATACTGATAGTTGAAAACTGATAGCTGATAGCTGATAGCTGATTTAACATAAAACAAATAAAAACAAATCAAAACAAATCAGCTTCAGCTCAAAGCTAAAGACCGGTAAAAAAATATTTAAGAAACAAATAAACGAACGGATAGGTAGAGAGATGCGTTAAACAGTAAATTAACAATCCCATTGTATACTCAAGATAAAACCCTTATAATTCATTTAGCAGGTACATTAATATGATATGCCCCGTATGTAAAAAAGACGCTGTCATCGTGGAATATCAAAACATTGAGCTGGACTATTGCCCGGCCTGTCACGGTGTCTGGTTCGATGCCGGGGAGCTTGAAATGCTGCTGGCAGCCGCTGGCCTGGATAGCCATTACCTTGAAGGAGTGGTAAGTTCTGCGGAAATAAGCGTCCCTGAAAAGAAACACCGCTGCCCCGTTTGCCTGCATAAAATGAAAAAAGTCCATATCGATGAGGCAAAGAAAATCGTCACAGATGTCTGTAACGGCGGGCACGGCATCTGGTTCGATGGGGGAGAGGTCAACGCTTTGGTCAAGGGGTTGGCGGAAAAATCCCCGGTAAAAGCTGAAACTGGTAATGTACTGTCTTTCATTGGAGAGATGTTTAAATATCAGTCATGAAATAAGTATCAGGTGCTGGTAACCCGGTTTTTTGTACGCATAGAAAGGAGTTGCAATCTATGGGATGGATTATCGGGATTATTGTCGTCGTCATCGTCATCTTTGCCGCCGTTATCATTGGCATATACAACGGCCTGGTTGGTTTCCGCAACCAGGTAAAGAACGCCTGGTCGCAGATAGACGTTCAACTGAAGAGACGTTATGACCTTATTCCCAATCTGGTGGAAACGGTTAAAGGCTACGCCAAACACGAACGGGAAACTTTTGAACTGGTAACCAAAGCCCGCAATCTGGCGCAGCAATCGTCTTCTGCGGGCGCGGCGGAGCGGGGCAAGGTGGAAGGTGAACTGACCGCGGCTCTGGGCCGGCTGCTCGTCGTAGCAGAAGCTTACCCGGAACTAAAAGCCAATCAGAATTTCCTTGGTCTGCAGGAAGAACTAACCTCTACGGAGAATAAAATAAGTTTTTCCCGGCAGTACTATAATGATTCGGTGCTGAAATACAATAATAAAATACAGATGTTTCCTTCCAATATCATCGCCGGCATGTTCAGCTTTAAAGAGAGTGAGTTCTTTGAGGTAACCGTGGCGGCGGAAAAAGAAGCACCCAAGGTAAAATTTACCTAAATAAGACGGTAATAACTCATGTGGGAACAGATAAGAGCTAACCGGGTGAGGTCCGCGCTGCTCATGATTGGCATGGCGGCGCTCCTAATGGCGTTGGGATACGTTATCGGGATGATTTTCTTTGATAGCGCTATAGGGGGGCTGATTATTGCCGCCATCGTCTGGGCATTCATGAGCCTGATAGCGTATTTCCAGGGAGATAGCATCCTGCTTTCCATGGCTAAAGCCAGGAAAATAGGCCCCAAGGAAATGCCCCGGCTCTATAACATCGTTGAAGAAATGAAAATAGCCTCCGGCCTGGAAAAAATGCCGGATATCTATATCATCGATGACCCCGCCCCGAATGCTTTTGCTACCGGGCGCAAGCCGGAGAACGCTTCCATAGCCGTTACCACCGGTCTGTTGCAAAGGCTCAACCGCGATGAGCTGCAGGGGGTTATCGCCCATGAAATCGGCCATATCAAGAACCGCGATATATTATTCATGATTGTTGCCGGCGTGATGCTTGGCAGCATCGTTATCCTGGCATGGTATGCCTCGCGGTTCATGATTTTCGGCGCCATGTCCGGCGGCCGGAGGTCTTCCTCGCGGGATAGCGGCGGCGGGGCGGCGCAGGTTATCATTTTGCTGGTAGGTCTGGTATTGATGATTTTAGCCCCGATTGCGGCCCAGTTAATCTATTTCGCCGTTTCCCGCAAGCGGGAATATCTGGCGGATGCTTCTTCGGCGCTTTATACGCGTTACCCGGAAGGGCTGGCATCAGCCCTGGAGAAAATAGCCGCTGCGCCGCAGCAGTTGAAATCGGCCAACCAGGCTACGGCGCCGATGTATATTATCAATCCTTTGCACAAAGAGGGCAAGGCCGCCTCCGACCTTACGAGCACCCATCCGCCTATCTCTGAAAGAGTGCGTATACTGCGGGCGATGGCCGGCGGCGCCGCCTATGCTGATTATGAAGCCGCCTACGAAAAGGTGAAGCAAGGCAAGGGGCTACTCGCCAAATCAGCGGTTGCTTCCGTTGGGGTAGTGGGTATCAGGGAGGCTTCGGCGCCGGAGGCCGGATATGCGGAACCGCCGGCGGAAAAAGCAGCGCGCACCCGTGAAGCTTCTGACCTGCTGTTAAAAATGAACAAATACCGCACTGTGGACTGTGAATGCGGCACCCGCTGGAAATTGCCGCCGGGATTCCGCGGTGATAGTATCCAGTGTACCAGATGCGGGCGCCATATCAAAGTATAGAACTGCGCAAAATAAAGAAATAACCCTGCGCCCGGTCTTCTCGGCTGAATGCCGCTACCCATCTTAGTCGTAGTGATGGCACATCACCTGTTGTGTGCCGATGGTTTTGATCTGCGGAGTTTCTTTAGAGCATCTTTCACTGGCTTCAGAGCAGCGGGTGTGGAACCGGCAGCCGGGCGGGGGATTTAACGGGGAAGGCATTTCACCGGTCAGGATAATTTGCTTGGTCGTTTGCTGCTCGCCTTCTTCCGGTAAAGTAAGCTGTGAAGCGGAAATCAAAGCTCTCGTGTAGGGGTGGAGCGGTTGGCTGAAGAGCGTTTCAGTCTCACCAGATTCAACAATCTGACCGAGGTACATAATCGCCACCGAATGGCTCATATAGCGGACGGTAGCCAGGTTATGAGCAATAACAATATAGCTTAGATTGTGTTCCGCTTGCAGGTCCTTCAGCAGGTTCATGATTTGTGCGCGTATCGATACATCCAGTGCGGAGACCGGCTCATCCAGAATAATCAGGTTAGGGTCTAATGCCAGTGAACGCGCCACGACAATACGCTGTCTTTGCCCGCCGCTGAACTCATGCGGATAACGGCTCAATGCTTCTGGCCCGATGCCTACTTTATCAAGTAGTTCAGCCGCTTTCTCGTATACGGCTTTCTTCTTAAGCTTGGTGTTAACAAACAGTGATTCTCCGATAACATCCCGGATACGCATCCGGGGGTTCATGGAACTCCAGGGGTTTTGCTGGACGGTTTGAACCTTGGGGCGGTACTCTGCATTTAAACGGGCCGGTGAAAACTTGTATAAATCTTCTCCATGGAAAAGAATCGTGCCGGATGTTAATTTTTCCAGTAGTAATAAAGCTTTGGCTATCGTCGTTTTACCGGCACCGGATTCTCCCACGATAGCCAGTGTCTTCCCTTGCTCCAGTTTGAAAGAAACCCCATCTACAGCCCTTACCCAGCCAACGGTCTTTTGCAAAAGTCCTCTGGTGACCGGATAATGTTTAACCAGATCACGCCCTTCTAAAAAAACTTCTGGCATGGCTTATTTAACCCTCCAACAAGATACGGAATGGTTGTCTGAAAGCTTTACCTCGGGCGGTTCCTGCTGTTTACATATATCCATGGAGACAGTACAGCGCGGGCTGAACCGGCAGCCGGGGGGCAGGTTCAGCAATGATGGCGGTTGCCCCTCGATGGAGAATAATCTTTCATCTTTTCTATCCAGTTGCGGTACGGAAGAAATCAATGCGGTCGTATACGGGTGTTTGGGAGACTTGAAGATTTCTCTGGTAGGTGCGGTCTCCACGAATTTGCCGGCATACATTACGCCCACTCTGTCACATATCCTCGCTACCACCCCGAAGTCGTGCGTAATAAAGATGATAGCTACGTTCGTTTTAGCCTGTATATCTTCGAACAGGGCTAAGTACTGTGCCTGTATGGTTGCATCCAGCGCCGTAGTCGGCTCATCGGCAATCAGTACGCGCGGGCGGCAAGACATGGCTATTGACCCCACCACTCTCTGCCGCATGCCGCCGCTTAATTGAAAAGGATATTCTTTGATGCGCACTTCCGGGGCGGGAATCTTCAGCAAACGTAATGCAGAGACAACTTCCGGCTCCACCATATTATCCGGCAAATCCTGGTGCAGCCGCACGGATTCGCCAATCTGGTCACCGATAGTATAAACGGGATTAAGGGAAGACATAGGGTCCTGGAGAATCATGGATATCATCTTGCCCCGGTAAGCCCTCATTTGCTTTTTGCTAAGTTCCATGAGGTTTTTACCTTCGAGGATTATTTTGCCGCCGACGATTTGACCAGCGGGTTCCGGCAGTAAGCGCAACAATGATAAACCGGTTACAGACTTACCGCAGCCGGATTCACCGACAATGCCGAAGGTCTCCCCCGCCTTGACGTAAAAACTGACACCGTCGACAGCTTTAAACTCACCAAGGCGGGTAAAGAAAGATGTATGTAAATCTTCCACTTGTAGAACGATGTTGTCATTCATAACTGCCTCAACCTTGGGTCCATCTTATCACGTATCCAGTCTCCCAGGAAGTTGCCGGCAAGCACTACCAAGCCAATAGCGATACCCGGGAAGAAAGATATCCACCAAGCCCTATCAATAAGGTTTCTACCGTCAGATACCATAGCACCCCATGATGGAGTCGGTGGCGGAATACCCGCGCCGAGGTAGCTCAAACCGGCTTCCGCCAGAATTAAACCGCCGACGGACAGTGTTACGCCGATGATGATAATATTAACCACATTTGGAAATATATAACGGAGCATTATCCTGTAGGAAGAGGCGCCGATAACGCGTGCCTGCGATATAAAATCAGACTCGCGTATTCTAAGAACTTCCCCGCGTATCAGCCTGGCGTAGGGCGCCCAGCCGAATATGGATAATGCCAGTACGACTGTAAAAAACCCCGGGCCGAGAGAGACGGCGAGCAGCAGGGCTATCAAAAGAGGCGGTAGTGCTATGCTCGAATCGGTAATTCTCATGATAATCGCGTCCGTCCGTCCTCCGATATAGCCTGATATAATACCTAATACAGTTCCGATTACGCTGGTGATGAGAATAACAAGTAGGGAAACGCTTAGAGAAACCCTGGTGCCGTAGATGACCCGGCTTAAAATATCACGGCCCTGCAAATCGGTTCCCATCAAATGGGCGGTAGTTCCCTTCTCTGCAAAGAAAGGCGGGAGAAGTCTGTCCTTTAAATTTATCGCTTCAGGGTCATAAGGCGCCAGTAAAGGAGCAAATATAGCGGTAACTATCGCGATGAACAGAATTAAGGCGGGAATAATCAGCATTAACTGGTTGACTATCCGCGACCGCCGTATGTTGCTCTTTATTTTAGCTCTATTAATGATTTCTACATTCTGCATAATCAGCCTCTAAGCGCGCTGGTATCGTATCTGCGGGTCTACATAGGCGTAAAGAATATCGACGAGGAGGGTAACAAAAAGGACGGTAAAAGATACCAGAAGAACAATAGCCTGGACGATTGGGAAATCACGCCCGATCACGGCGTCGACCAGCAGCCTGCCGATGCCGGGGAAAACGAATACTGTTTCTGTAATGATGGCCCCGGTAACCATCGTGGCCAGCATCATACCGGCTGCCGTCAATGGTGATATCAACGCATTCCTCAAGGCATGTTTCCAGATGACGATGCGTTCGGGAAGCCCCTTGATTCTTGCCAGCTTGATATATTCGCTATCGAGTACGTCCAGCATGGTTGACCTTACCAGACGCATCATACCCGGGAGCAGGATAAATATCATGGTCCCGACAGGCATTATATAGTGAGCGAGCGTGCCGGAACCGTAGGCAGGGAATATCTGCCAGTGCACCGCAAAGACATAGATAGCCATAATAGCTATCCAGAAGCCCGGTAGCGCTTGTCCCAATACCGCCAAAAATTTGACACCGTTATCCCATATACTATCCCGCTTGACAGCTCCTAATATCCCCAGTACGACAGATATAAACATACTGATAGCGAATGAAGAGAAGCCTAATTTGAGGGATACGGGCAGCCTTTGAGCAATCATCTCGGTTACCGGTGTCTTTTTATGAAGTGACTCGCCGAGGTCACCATGCGCAAGGTTTTTGAGATAAAGCCAGAATTGCTCCGGTATAGGCTTGTCCAGCCCCAGGTTTGCCCTAATACGTGCTTGGTCTTCCGGCGTGGATACGCTGGATATCATCAATAGTGTAGGGTCGCCTGAAGCTCTAACCAGGACAAAGACCAGTATCAGGATACCGAAAATGGTAATAATCGATTGTATTAAACGTATAATCACGAAACGCGTCATATGTTCGTATCCTTAATTATCCGGGACGATTATAACCCATACTTGTTTTTTCAACAGTTCTCTTATGTATGCGATGACAGCTTCAGCTATAAGCCATCGGTAAAAAGCAATATTACTGTGTGCTAGCCTGAAGTAGCTTTATATTGCGGGAGTTCCGTGAAAAGGTTGCCCATCCCCCGGAACTCCCGCTGCTTGAAACCTTTAAATATTGGTCAAAGGCTGGTTACTTAGCCGCATGTTGTAGTCCCGCCAGAGCATCATAGAGGCTCATGTGCAGGTTCTCGGTGAATTCGCCCACATTCGGGCCCATAACCAACTGGCTGAAAATTTTCACGGTGCCGATGTGTACATATTGAGCATTGCCATACTCTAGGAAGTCCTGGAAGTATACTGCAGCCTTCTCTAAATCCATTTCTTGAGTCGCCTTGAAATAGAGTTCGTCTGCTTTCGGGTCGTTCAGAGTGCTATGGCAGCCCCATGTGCTGTACAGGTTGGCGGAGTGGTAGATGTTATTAAGCACGGCGTTAAAGAAGAACGGTTCGACCGCACCTACCACCGGCTGGTCCGGACTGGTCGCCCTGACGAAGAACTGCCCCATATTCTCGACTTGGTCGATGTTTATGAGTTCGGTCTGGATGCCGACTTCGTTCCAGTAACCGGCAATAATCTGCTGTAAATCCGGGCCCCAGCTGGCCGGCGAAGGAACATACATCCGGACTACGGGTTTCTCAAAGGCATCAGGATAACCGGCTTCCGCCAGCAGCGCCCTGGCCTGATCCGGGTCATAAGGATCGGGTTTCCATGTATCTTTCCAAGCCCATGAATTTTCTGCCATACAATAACCCTGGGGATGAGGTGCGGCGAAACCCAGGAAGAAGGTATCGCAGATTTCTTGGCGGTTGATAGCTAAAGACATCGCCTTGCGGACTCTGATATCTTTTGTGGCTTCGTCGGTCATCCAGGTGCCGCATATCTGAATCATCCCAAGGGCGGGGAGGGCTTCCAAAGGCTGGAGTCTGTAGCCATCGTCACGCAGTTCAACGGTCCTGTCAAAAGAGACCTGTACCATATCAACTTCCCCACGCTTGAAAGCGGCAATCTGTGTTGCTTCCTCTGGAATTTCCAGGAACACGAGTTTCTCATAGGAAGGGACGGTGCGCCAGTGTTCGGTATTGGCCTCAAAAATGACTTCCTTATCGGAAGTCAGACTGACGAACTTCCAGGGACCGGTGCCGATGGGGTTCTTGCGAAAATAATCTATGCCGTTATCATCAACATATTTCGATGGGAGAATACGCGTCCAGGAGAAAGGTACGATGAGCATCGGTTCGGGATTCTTGGCGTGAAATACGAAAGTCTGGTCGTCAGGGCACTCCGTATAGTCGAGGGCTTTGCCCAGGAATGATGACCAGGGATTAAAAGACATGGGGTCTGCAAAACGGTCTACGGAGAATTTAAAATCGTTAGCAATAAGAGGGTCACCATTGTGCCATTTGACGCCGGGACGAACTTTAAAGGTGAAGGTTTTTCCATCGGGGCTTATCGTGTAGCTCTCGGCAAGTCCTCCGATGATATTACCATCCGGGGCATAGGTCAACAGCCCGTCATAAATTAACCAACCGAAGAACGATTCGAATTCGACGGGGTCGAAAGTTTCATTACCAAAATCTCCTAAGGGTATGGTGAGGGTTCCATAAGGGCCGGTAGGGGTGGTTGCAGTAGGTTGCGTGGCTGTCTGGGTGGGTTGGGAGGTGGTGGTAGTTGTTTCTTCGCCACAACTACCGATGACCATGACAAAAGCAAGTAACAAGACTAGCGGGATGGCAAGCCATTTTTTCATTTTTTCCTCCTCTTAAATTTTCAATGCACTCTTGTCTGTTAGTTGATCTATCTCCTACTCTTTTATTCTTTGACCTCCCCCAAAAAAATTTAGGATACCCAGTCAAAAAAATAAAGAAAATTTGCAATATTGAATTTTAAACAAAATTTGTAAATTTATTTAAGTTTTCCTACTATAATCCAATTTTTTCTAATTGTCAACCCTGATTCTGCGGCATTAATATTCCATAGCTATTTTGTGTATGATATAGTAGTCAACAATATTTATATACTGGCAATTGCGTAGAATTAACTTATATATTTAAGGTTTTAAAATTGAGACGACTGCTATACCCCCGTGGAGATTTTTCACTAGTATACAAGAAACCGGGATGATTGTAAAAATGATTAACTTAAGAAAAATCCCCATTCTCATGATAAGTTGTTTTTACCTTAAGATTTTTACAAACAAATATGCCTGGCACTATCCCTGTATCGCTTTGGGATAAGGTAACTATAGTCCGCGGGTTATGGTATCGATTATTGCACCGTTGGCGTTGCGGATATTTACTTCAAGGCGCATGTTGCCGGGGAGGGAATGGGTGGCGCAGGCCAGACACGGGTCATAAGCGCGGAAAGCCATTTCCACCATGTTTAACATGCCTTCTTTTACATTTGGCCCCTTCACGAAGTTCTCCGCGGCTTTTTTAACGGAAAGGCATATAGGAGCGGCATTGTGTTGTGTGGCTACCAGGAGATTGGCTTTTTTAAGCATCCCGCGGTCGTCTGTAATATAGTGGTGAATCAAGGTACCCCTGGCGGCTTCAACGCAGCCGATACCGGAATTTTTAAGCTTAAGGTTCATGTTGCGGATATCTTTACTGGTCAGTAGCGGGTCGTTGGCGATTTTCACCATGGTCTCGGCTGCCTGGAGGGCTTCGATAAGCCTCGCCCAGTGGTAGGCCAGCGTGTTGCTGGCCGGTTTACCGCCCAGCGTATCGAACATAAACTCGTATTCTTCCTGGGCCAACGGCGTCGCCATGCCATCGGCTACATTCAGGCGCGCCAGCGGACCGACACGGTAAAGCGATGTCCCCGGCCCGTCTTTAAGCCCGTTCCAGCCCACTTGTTTTAGATGGGAAAGTCGTATATATGTCCAGGGCTCTACCCACTCGCCGATATGTTCGGTATATTCAGCGGGGTCGAATTTTGAGAATTCGTTACCTTTAAAATCGACTACGCGGATTTTCCCGTCATAATAACTGACCCGGTTGTTTTCGTCCACCATCCCCATATAATAGGTATCAAGTTTATAGGCATCGTTGAGGATGAGGTCCAGGTGATTCTTGTTTTTTATGACGACATCCTTAAAGAGCTGCAGAGCGAATTTTGAAAATTCGACCGTATCCTCGGCGGTCTGTTTTATCCATTTGCGTTCTTCTTCCGTTACGCCGCGCGGGACGCCGCCTGGCAGGCCGCCCTCCGGATGAGGGGCTTTGCTGCCGATGAGGCGGATGATATCCCGGTTACGTTTGCGGATATCGATAACCTTTTTACCTATTTCTATCCCCACGTCTTTGATAAGGCCGAGGATGTTGCGCTTGGCCGGGTCGGCATCGGGCCCGACCACGAAATCAGGTGCCGCCAGGAAAAAGAAATGAATGAAATGGTCTTCCACGTAAAAAGCGTTGTAATGGAGCTGACGTACCAGTTTGGCGGCCGGTGTGGGCTCCACGCTGAACACATCATCCAAGGCTTTGGTCGCGGCCATGTTATGCGGAGTGGGGCAAACGCCGCAAATATTGGGAACGATACGCGGCATTTCCTCCACCGGCCTCCCGATACAGAATCGCTCGAATCCGCGCAGTTCCACTACCTGCCAGAACGCATCGGCGACATTGCCCTTGGGGTCAAGGAAAATTTCTATTTTCCCGTGGCCTTCCAGTCTCGTTATCGGATTAATCGTTATTTTGTTTGCCAACTTGATCTCCTTGTTTACCGTTGCGTTGACCAAGGGCGCCCAGCATTGAAGTGGGCAGAGAGAAACGGTAAGAATAGCCGGCGATATCGCCTATCTGGGCTGCAACCTTTTCTATATCTGAATCACTATCTGCATCGATGATGGCGGCGAGTGTGGAAATCATCTTTAAACCGGCGTCTTTAACGCCTTCTACCGGGCCAAAACAACCGCGGCACGGCATGTTGATATTAATACAGCTTGAACCGCAGCCGTCCCTGGTAGCGATACCCATGCAGATAACTCCCTGGGCAAGGAAACAGGTATCCGGCCGGGCTTCTATCTCATGTATCCTTTTGATTTCGTTTATCTTGATTTTCAATGGTTTGGATTCATTACGGAGGCAGGAATCACACAGGGATTTGTGCGGCGCCAGCGATGAGCCCTTTAAAGGCAGTTTGTTTTCCAGTGTGGCGGTCACGGCGTTGGCGATAAGGTCCGGGGGTGGGGGACAGCCAGGGAGATAGTAGTCTACATCGATTATCTGGTTGAGAGCGTACACCGTCTCGTAAAATTCCGGCAGTGTCAACTCTTTGTCATTTACTCGTGTTCTGGGTTGAGGAACATTCCCCTGGGGGTTGACCACCGTGGGAGCTTCTTTGTAGACCCAGTTAAAGATATCCTCTTTCGACCGGAAGTTGGCCATGCCGGGCGTCCCGCCGAAGCAGGCGCATGCCCCGAAACCAAGCACGAGTTGGGACTTTTTTCTAAGGAGTCGGGCAATCTCTTCCTGTTCTGAATTGCGGACATTGCCGTTGATGATGCTTAACTTTATTTCACCATCCGCCATCGCTCTTACATGATGGTATTTAAAATCGAGCGCTACCGGCCAGAGAACGATGTCCACCGCCTCCGCCACGCCCAGGAGTGCTTCGTTTAAATCTACAATTGCTTCATCACAGCCACCGCAGCCGCCGAGCCAGCAAATTGCTACTTTAGGTTTTGTGGCCACACTACCCCCTTAGCAAATATCTATCTATTTGAGGTTACGTATTCTGATGTGTTTTCTTTCTGGTCTAATGAGCTAATCGTCTCCGCCATTTCATTAATGTGTACCGGAATGTCTTTGCCTTCTGGGTCGCGGGAAAGAACAAGTTTTACCCGTTCCGGCTGAATCCCATAGGTCGAGAGTGCCTGCCGGAGTAATGCCAGCCGCTTTTTGGCTTCCATATTTCCGTCCTGGTAATGGCAATCGCCTTCCGGACACCCGAGGATAAGGACGCCGTCCGCTCCGTGGATAAAAGCATCAACCACGTATGAGGCCTCGATTTTACCCGCACAAATGATGGGTATCCAGTTGGTTATCCGTGCCGCCAGAGCGGCCTCTTCAGTCAGATATCCCCAGCTGAATTTACAGGAGAAACAGACAATTTTTGGTTTATTCATAATAACCTCTACTCTAATCTAATGCTAAGTTAAATCGGCATAGGCTTTCTGAACTCTTTCCTCTGTCTGGTCGTCCGATAGTTTACGGGCGTCAGACGCGCAGGCTGCCACGCACATACCGCATGATTTACAGCGGAACATATCCGTATCGGATATAAGCTTTCCGTCCTTTTGGATTAACCTGGCGGCATCATAGTTACAAGCATAGACACAGGCACCGCAGCCGCTGCACCGCGCTTCATCCACTTCGACGGCATATAGAGATTTTTCAAAGCCTATGGAAACGCAGGCCTTACAGGAAACACAGGGCCCGCAGGTAACGCACCGCTTGGCTTCATCAATAGCCTCTTTTAACGTCAGGCCTTTCTCGAACATATGGAAGTGCAGGCGCTGTTCCGGGGGAATCCACAAGACTTCGGTGGGCGGCTTGTACGTTGTGCGTTCCGGCAGCCCGAAGGCTTCAAAGTCCTTGATTCTCACTGCCCTCATATCATCGCCGTTGAGATATTGGTTAATCGATTCAGCAGCCTTGATGCCTTCCATCATTGCTTCCACCATAAAACCGACCCTCCGGACATCCCCGCCGATAAATACATTAGGATTGACATGGCTTTGCAGCGTATGCGGGTCTACGGACAGACGGCCGTGTTCGTCCAGTAGCCCTTCCTTATTAAGCAGTTCGCGGTCCGGCGCTTGGCCGATGGTGATAATCACAATATCCCCGTTCAGTTCGATTTCATCGCTCGTATCGAACTCCGGGTTAAAACCCTTTTCGTCATAGACTCTACTGCAGCGGGGACAAAGTATCTTCTCGAATTTGCCGCTTTTACCGCTGATATTCCTCACGCCGCGGGAGGCGTATATCTGAATGCCTTCTTCCCAGGCCCCGCGGATTTCGTCGTCATCACCGGGGATGCCGTCGCGGTGGTTCTTGTCTTCACATTCCAGACAGACCATCGAGACCTCGCCGCCAAGTCTCCGTGCCGTCCTGGCCGCATCGAATGCCACGTTGCCGGCGCCGATGACGATGATTTTCTTGTCCTTGAAATAGTCCGGCTTGATGTTGCCGTGACTTACTTCATATAAGAAATCGAGCCCGTACATGACGCCGGACAGCTCCTGCCCTTCTACGATATCTCTGCCGAAGGTAAGCTGGCGGGCATAGGGCGTACCTTTGGCGATGAACACGGCCTTATACCCGTCATTGATTAGACGCTTAATGGTTGTTCGGCCTTCGCCCAGCCGGGCTTTGTACCGGACGTCGATGCCGGCAATGCGGATAAGGTTTTCCAGAGTCGTGGCGAGGACTTCCCGCGGCAGGCGGTATTCCGGTATCAGCCACAGCGCCCCGCCGAGGCGGTCGCTGGCTTCGAAGATAGTCACGCGGTAGCCCTGCCGCGTTAACTGATAAGCCGCCATCAGACCGCTGGGTCCGCCGCCGATGACGGCTACGTTTTCCCGGTCCTTAACGATATTCAGTTCCGGTTTTTCTTTCAAATAATCGGTATAAGTATCGGACAGGAAGCGTTTGAGCAGTCTTCTGCGTATCGCTCCGCCGCGGTTTTTGTAATTGCATTCGAGTTCGCAGAGGCCGCAAATGTAGCCGCAGATATTGAAGAAGGGGTTACGCTCATACAGATGCTCCCCGATTTGTATTATCCCGCTTTTGGCCGCCTCCATCGTGTCCGGTAATAATGATATAAGTACGTTGGTGCGCTGGATATCCTCATTAATGGGGCATTTTATCTGGCAGGGAGGCAGCAATTGTTTAATTGCCTGTTCAACCCGAGCTCCGCCCGTTTCATTAGATTTCCACATTGATAGCTCCATTTTACCCTGATAAGTAATATCACCTGTCATACGGTAGGCCTTTACTCGCCTATCAATACTGATGTTATGATTAAAATTACGTGTTGTCATCAGCGTAAATACCTATATCTTTGGTACGGTTTAGGTAATTAGTCAAAAAAATAGCTGCGGCTTTTGAACAAAATAGTAGCAAAAAATGGTTGGAAAACTAATTATCTGGGGATATTACATTAATATATAAACAGAGCCGGAAAAAGAGATTAATTAATGGGAAAGATGAACCCGTAGCGGCAATAAAGAAAAATACTCTAAAGCGTTTTAGCGACCCCTTTGGGATTGCAACCTCAGGTTAGACCTCATGAAGGAATCTATCCAGTGGAAGCTACTTTATATCTAACCATTTCCTTACAGATTGCACAAAAGGGTAAAGAGGCGAGTAGTTAACTATGGTCAAATCCGCTGTTTACCCTTTATCCAGATATCAAAACCCTGCTAATTTTCTTTCTCGTTAATCTAAAGAAGGCACGCGCATTGACAAATTAGTATATATTAGGTAAATTATTGATATAGTATAAAGTATCTGCCGTAGATTTGATTGATATTTTGCCTGGAAGAGAACTGTCTATATCAGGGCGTAATATGCTATTAAACTAACTTGTTAGGATTTAGGGGATATGGATAAAAAAGAAGTTATCAACGAGATATTAGAGTTGCATCAACGGATGAGCCAGGTCATGATTCCTTATGCTATTGAAACCTGGCGAAAATTGGAAGTGCCTCTTGCCCAGTTGAAAAGCCTGCTTATTACTGCCAGTAAAGGTGAGACCAATTTCCGTACCTTAGCCCAGGACCTCGGAGTTACACCCGGGGATGTTACTGGTATCATCGAGCGCCTGGAAACGCAGGGGCTTGTGACCCGCAAGACTAAGGCTGATGACAGACGCATTATATGGCTTCAGCCAACAGACAAAGGCCGAGAGCTCTTGGCTAACTTGATGGAAAGTCAAACCCCTCACATGGTTCATATTCTGGAGTATATGAGTCTGGATGACCTTAACTCCTTGTTGAGGGGGCTTTCGGGATTTATTTCTGCCGTAGAACACCATCAAAAGGAATTCATTTAACATCGGATAAAGGAGTATGTTTTTATGTGGCATGTTACCAAAATGGCGCTGCGCAGTAGATTTGTTACCATTCTACTGGCGCTGGTCGTCGCCGGGGTTTCCGTCTGGGGGTTCCTCGGACTCAAGACAGAACTTATACCTGATATCAGTTTCCCCTATACCACGGTAGTTACGGTCTACCCCCAGGCAACGCCGGATACCGTGGTGAATGAAGTCACCGCGCCCATTGAAAAAGTTATCTGGGATGATTGGTCCGGTAAAGGTTTAAAGCACGTTACTTCCACATCCTCCGCCGGTATGTCCGTGATCATGGCGGAGTTTGAATACGGTACGGACATGACAGCGGTGGGCGACAGCCTCAACGAAGGCATCAGCCAGCTTGCCTTACCGCAGGCGGTCATCGATTTTCCCAAACTGATGGGGAGTAACACCGGGAATCCGCAAATCATTCCCATTAATATGAATATCATGCCGCTGATAAATTTGAGCTTATCCGGAGACCTGCCTCCGGAGCAGCTCAAGCAAATTGCCGTAACGCAAATCGTTCCCGAGCTTACCAAAGTTGAAGGGGTACTCCGGGTGGACATAGAAGGCGGGGATAAAGACCAGATAGTAATTTCTCCCAACCCGGATAAGATGAACCGGTATGGTATCTCGATGGCCCAGATTGCCGGGCTGCTCGGCACCGGTTATTCTTCCTTAAGCGATATTGAAAACACATCTCTTGGTATCGATAGCGTTAAACTGTCCGATATCGCCACGGTCAGCCAGAGCCCGCCGCCGCTATCGGCCATTACCCGTACCAACGGCCGTCCCAGCGTGGGTATAACGATAACAAAAACGGATGCGGCCAATACCGTGGAGACCGCCGACGCCATAAATGCCAGGATTGCGGAATTGCAGGGAGAACTGGGCGACGGCATCACGGTCAGTACGATTTTTGACCAGTCAGATTTCATTAATGACAGTATTTCCCAGCTCTGGGAAAAAGCCGTCATCGGCGGCGTACTGGCCGTGCTGGTGGTCTTTTTCTTCCTCTGGGCGGTCCGTGCTTCGCTGATAACTGCCATCTCTATTCCCTTGAGTGTTTTTATCGGTTTTCTCTGCATGCGCTTTACTGGGATTACTCTAAATATACTTACCTTAATGGCCATGGCCATAGCCGTCGGCCGGCTAATTGATGACAGCATCGTGATGATAGAAGTAATCTACCGCCGCATGCGCCGGGAAGAAGACTTCAAGGAGGCCGCCATCGGGGGTGCCAGGGAGGTAGCCACGCCGATTACCGCGGCCACGCTGGCTACCGTAGCCATCTTCATACCTTTGATGTTCGTCGGCGGCATCGTGGGCGAGATGTTCATTCCCTTCGGCCTGACCGTGACTTTCGCCATGCTGGCCTCACTACTGGTGGCGTTGACACTGATTCCGGCCTTGTCCAAGTGGTTGGTTGGTTCCAAACCTAAACCAATTACGACACAGGACAACTGGTACCAGAAAATCTATACCAAGTGGTTAAAGTGGACACTCGGACACCGTGTTATCGTGGTAGTGATTGCTGTCGTAATGTTAATAGGCAGCATAGGCCTCCTTTCAGTAACCGGCACCTCTTTCATGTCCGGTTCAATGGGTGAACCGACCATTGCCATTAATATTGCTTTGCCGTCTAATACTGAAATCAGCACTACCAGTGCCGTTGCGGCTAAAGTTGAGGCACTTTTAAGCGGGAATCCGGCGGTCAGGAGCTTCGATTCAACCATCGGGACATCTGCTACTTCCCTGGCCGGTATGATGAGCATGGCCCAGGGGGGAGGGGGTTCCAATACGGCGGCGATAGTCGTTTACCTTAAGTCCGATGCTGACCTGCAACAGGAGGTTTCCGCCATAAATCAAGCCTGCCAGGGCATTACGGATAACGCGTATATCACGGTTTCCGGCGGGGATTCCGGCGCCAGCATGGGCATGTCTATGTCCAACGTGAACCTCTCTATCCAGGGGCAAAACCAGGATGATATAGCCAGTGTCACCGCCCAACTTATGGAAAAGCTCCGGAGCGTCAATGGCATCGCCGATCTGAAAAGCGATTTGACGACGGTCGTGCCCAAGCTGAATATTGCCGTAGACCCGGCCAAAGTGGCTGCTTCAGGACTGCCGCCAGCCCAGATGGCCCAGTTGCAGCAGGAGTTTGTCCTGCTGATGAATGGCGGGACTTTACCTGATAAAGCGGTGACACTCGATAATGAAAGCTATCCTATTTACATCAAAGGGATAGCCAGCAGCCTTAGCGGCGTGGAACAAGCGAAAAATCTGAAGATAGGCTACCCCCAGTCCGTAACTTTGGGTGACATCGCCGATGTTGCTGTACTGGAATTGCCATCGCATGTCAGCCATACGGATACGGTGCTATCCGCCACGATTACGGGTTCAATAACCGATAAAGACGTCGGGGCGGTCAACCGGGCGGTTCAGGAACAGGTAGACGCCTTGCCGCCGCATCCCGGGGTGGAAATTAAAGCCGCCGGCATAGCGGAGCAGATGGGAGAGACATTCTCTAGCATGTTTATCGCCATTATCGTGGCTATCGTTATTGTGTTCCTGATTGTCATCCTCATGATGCGCTCCATAATCAACCCGATGATTATCATGGTCAGCATTCCCCTGGCCTTTATCGGTTCCATCCTGGCTTTGCTCATCACTGGCCATACCCTCGGAGTATCGGCTCTGATGGGCATACTGATGCTCATAGGGATAGTATTAACGAATGCCATTGTGCTGGTGTCCATGGTGGAACAACTGCGTAAAAACGGGCTTAGTATTCAGGATGCTCTGCTCGAGGGCGGCAAGACCCGCTTACGCCCGATAATCATGACCGCCCTGACTACCATATTGGCGATGATTCCCATGGCGATTAACGTCACTTCCGGCACCATGTTAAGTGCTGAACTGGCGATTGTCGTCATTGGCGGGATGATAACTTCAACGCTTTTAACCCTGTTGGTTATTCCGGCTATTTACAGTCTAATCCATCAGCGGAAAAAACAGCCGGCTGCCAAATAATAATCCTTCTTCCGCTAACTTAGGGACGCCGGTTCGATACCGGCGTCCCTTTTTACATTACATTGGTATAATATCCGATTCCATTCGATACCATATACTATTCCTCATCTGCAAGCGCCAGGAGAACCTGGGCAATCTCTGTAGTGGCTTCTTCCCGCTCACTTCCGCTAACTAAGAAGGGCTTACCGATTTTAATGGTAATCCGATGCCATAGCCTAGGCAGCGGGAACCTGTTGTTCGGCAAAACCTTATCCGTTCCCTCAATCCAAATTGGTAAAACCCTGGCGCCGGTATTTACGGCCAGCCAGGCTGCTCCGTGTTTCAGCTTACCTATTTCTTTACCTTTAGCGCTGCTTAACTTACCCTTTTGTATTGCTTTGAACGTCCTGCCGCCTTCAGGGAATATAAGAACCCTGCCCCCACCTTCCAGAATACTCTTGAGCGCTGAAATGGAGCCGATTCTGTCCTGCGGTCTTCCATTCCTATCGACAGGTACATTGATTCCCTGGAACAGCCTCCAGAACCCATAGTCGAAGAAATTTTGCCGGTCAGGCACGTTGGCCGGTATGAGCTTTTTCGGGAGGGCGAATTCCTTCTGCATCCGGCTAAACCAGCTTAAAGAGAGCTTTATCCGCCTCCATTGCGAAGAAAAAACCCAGGGGAAATTCATCCAGGGGAATCCCATGAAAGGAAGAAGCACCGGTTCAAACAGGGAGGGGTGATTGGACACGATTATCAATTTTCCCTCCCAGATGGGGAACCGTTCGAAATGAACGAACCTTATCCTGCCGAGAGCTTCAAGCAGGCAAAAAAGCACGCCGACAATCGGACCGAATACATAGTTAACTAAAAGAAACCTGATTTCATTAATCAGCTTGCGGAGAAACTTTTTCCCCTCCGAGACCTCTCGGAAAAGACGCAAGACAACATTTCCATATGCTTCTGACCTGCATTGTATTTCCATCGGTCATATCCCTTTGGCGGCTTCCGGTGCTTGCTCCTTCAATAATTTCCTTGTCTTCTTCTCAAGCGTAGAGGCATAGAGAACGCCGATGGATAGACCACCGGCAAGTCCAATGATAATACCGGCTATAAGATTACCAGATGAACCATGTTTACCAGCCATCTCTACTCCCTATTGTTCCAAAGAACTAACCACCGCATTGACTTTTTGCGGTTCTTCTTCATCCGCTTTTTTAGCAGCGAATTCTCGTTTCCAGACCGGGTCGAGCACCCCGGCGGCGGCGCTTGAGTATCTGTCCAGTTCACCGGCAAGGGAAGTAATATACCCGCATACCGGGCCATCGGTGGAATAGGGGTTACATTCAGCGCAGAGATTCCGGAGAACTTGCGGATGATCGATAATCATGCACGGACGGAGCAGATTCTCACCGTATGGTTGGTGGTCCCTGATAGCTTTAAAATACGGAGAATTGACAGCATCCTTCAAGCTCTTTTGCTTGATATTGTCCACGGCCATGTGAACGAAAATGCATGGTTCCACATCGCCGCGGGCATTGATGTGGAAGTAGCTGCGGCCTCCGGCGATGCAGCCTCCGACAACGGGAGCATCGTTCCAGAAGTCAACAATAAATATCGGTTTCTCGTTACGGATACGCTGTGCCCCGCGTTGTCTCAAAAGTTCTCTTTGTTCAGCCGTTGGCATCAGGCTGACGTCAGGATTATGACCGACAGGAATATAGAGGAAATGCCAGCCGATGAGACAGCCCTTTTCTACCAACATATCGTTGAATTTATCGCTAATAATTGTTGCTACGTTCTGGCGGGTAATCATCGATGAGAAACCATAGGGGACTCCCGCCTCCCTTAGGTCATCCATTCCTGTCATAACCCTTAAGAAGACTCCTTTGCCACGCCGGGCATCGGTTTCTTCCTCAAATCCATCGATACTGAAAATCACTATTACGTTTCCTGCTTCAGCAAGTTTTTTGGCCGTTTGCTCATTTATCATCGTCCCGTTAGTAAACACCTGAAAGAAGACATCTTTATGCCGCTTGAAAATCTCCCAGATATTCTGATAAACAAACGGTTCACCCCCGAGGAGGGTCACCCAGAACATCCCCAGCTCTTTGCCCTCGGTTATTACCCTGTCGATGACCTCAATCTCAAGGTCATCTTTCTGGCTATAGTTGGCGGCATAACATCCGGCACAGTGTAAATTGCAGCGCATGGTAGGGCTGATAAGGTAAGCTTGAGGGGCTGCCAGCCCCTGGCCGCGAAGCTGGTCGCGTATAACGTTACCCTGCATAAGCTCTTTAATCAGCAGACTGTTTATCAGGTTTTTCCGGACATGAGGACTGGTCTGGCGGATCATCTTTCTTACGGTTAAATAAGTAGGGTGTTGTTGCTGACGCATCCGGTCTATTCCATCTATGAATGACCTCGTATAGTCGGTTGGCGCTAACCTCCGCGTCAGCCAGAGTAGCCGCCCCAGTTCCTCATCTGACATTTTTCCTGCAAAAGGTAAAATAATGTTCGCCGCTTGTTTCGCCGCAAATTCCTTTATTTCCATACTGAACCTCCATTAATAAGTTTTCTCCAGTCTTAACCAATAATATGACTCATCACTCACATGCCGAGCCCCGAGCTGTAGAAAATCGTGCCGCTGACCATCAGCCCAATCAAAAAGCCGGTAACCATCTGTGCTGGCGTATGTTCGCCAAGCTGGTACCGGGAAAAACCTAAAGCAAGCAGCAAAAAGAAGGTTATCAGGTAAACCGGGCCAAAGAGAAACCACAGTGCTGTTAACATACTGGTAACCATTGACAGGTGAAAGCTTGCCCGGTATTTCAGGTTTACCAGGGAAATTACAAACATGACCGCAACGCATCCCAGCATAATAGTAAGCAGGCTGTTGGGACCGTTAAAAAAGTGAAGAATTAAAATAGACGGAATACCGAAGAGCCCCGTCATTATCAAGAGTTGTTTTGGTTCATTACGCACAAGAGAACGTGAAACCTTATGCCGTATACCCCCGCGGGATAACATCACCGCCCTGGCTTTAGTGTAAAGAAGCGGGAATATAATTGCCGGCAGATAAGTTGCCAGCAACCATTTTATAAATTCAAGAGAGTTGCCCGTTGCTTGGTAAGCTGCTGAAGCCAATACCGGAACCAGCACTACCCAGGGGTGAAAGATATTTGATATCAGTTGATATCTTTTTAAGGCTATATTGCCGCTTGCTTCTATAACGCTCATTTTCAGTCCTCTTGGATTTTATCTTGAAGTATCGTGTCTATCCGTTGGCAACTGTTTCATGATTTGTGGTAAGAGTGAAGTCATTAATTTGGCTTTATCATCGTCATCCAGGCCGGCTAAGATGTTTATAATCCCCTTTTCGGCCATATTTTTAATAAAATCTATCTTTTCCTCTTTAGTCATGGTGCTAAGCATCCGTTCCATGGCGCTATCTATTAGCTGCTCGATTTCGTCTTTGCTCAAAGTCTGTAATGCTTGCTGCGCCATCCGGCTGAAGAGTCCCATAGTCTCATTTCTTCCTATGAATGGTTACCTTCAACTGCTCCGAATCTAATGCAAAGATGCCCGTCTTCTAATTTCGCCCCTTTCAGTTCGCAGGCCAGGAGGATTTGGGGCAGAAGGATGTTATGCCGCTGGCTGCCTATCGCAGCCACAAGCTCATCCCCGTTTCTCATTAAGGAAACATCCCCTTTGGTCACGAAAGGCAACGGCATGGTAAGTACATAGCCCATATCCTCGCGCTCGATACTCATCGCTTTCCCCTTAAACAAGATACGGGTAGGGTCATTCTCGCCGTACAGGTGGCGGTCAATCTCTTCCAGGGATTCTGTTCCAACCACCTCATTTTGCAGAAGCGGAACCTTGAGGATAGGGAGCGGTGAGAAACGCTCTTCGATAAAATGGAGGTATCCAGCTTGAGATTCCTTCCATTTCTCCCAGTAGCCGCCATCGGCATCCTGCGGGATAAGCCGGTTACAGATGACGGCGTCCGTAGGGTATCCGTATAAGTTTAGGTAGGTGTAGGTACGCTGCGCTTCCTTAATTACCATCTTCTCCGGGTTCATGACCAGACGTATTGTCGTAACTTCCGGGTTGGTCAGCAGCGAGCGTAAACCTTCAAGCTGCTGAAAAAGCTCGTCTATCGTTGAGAAGATTTGCTCATCAGGCAAGGGCATATCGGTAAAACGGTGTATTACGGGAAAAGTTACCGGCACAAGCCTGCGCCCCACCGGCAGTAGTTTGTTAATCCACCACTGCATCACTTCGGGAAAAGTGAGCAGCCGAAGAGATTCCCCCGTAGGAGCGCAGTCAACCACGATGACATCATAGTTACCCTGTTTTTCATAGTTGTAAACCCAGAGAAGATTGGCCAGCTCCTCTATCCCGGGCAGGACGGCGATTTCTTCCGCCACGATTTCATCAACGCCCCGCCAGGCCATCAACGCTGCCAGCCACCGCTTAACCGTGCCCCAGTGTTTTTCTATATTGTAGAGGACATTAGATTCTTGAGCCCACAGGTTTTCAGAAATATAAAGCGGCTCCGGTCCCAGTTGACGGTCCAGGCTGTCACCCAGGCTATGAGCGGTATCCGTGCTCATTACAACTGTCTTGTACCCGTGCCTGGCCGCACATACTGCGGTTGCCGCGGCTACTGTAGTCTTACCGACTCCACCCTTACCCGTAAAGAGCAGTACACGACTCATATTCCCTCACACTTCATCAATATCCGTAAGAAACCAAAATATTAGTGAAAAAAAATTAACGCGCCGGTGTTTTCAAAATATTCCAGACATCGCGGGTAAACCGGTGGAGCTTTAATAAACTATCGCGGCTTAAATCCTGTAGCGATGCTTCGTATTTCTCGGCGTATTCCTGATAAATACCCAGTAATTTCTGTGCTTCCTGGTCGGCGTGCGATAGCCCCAGGATAAGCCCGGCGAGTATACTCATACGCAGCTTGCTAGCCGGCGCTTTCAGGAGATTATCCACGGAACTATGTTCGGTCAACTCCCGTTTAGCTTCCCTAAGGTTCAGCAGTAGAGCGGTTATAACTTCAGCGCAACGCACCAGTGATGAACGCGGTTCCGGTATCTTGGCAAGCAGTTCATGCAAAATGTCCTGATAATCGTCAGCCTTCCCTTGACTTAGGTTTGTCAAAATCCGGGCTTTAACATCATCCCACTCGTCTTGCTCCCGGATGTTACCGGCCAGGTGAGAGAAAAGCTCCAGGGTTTCAGCAGTCGGCACGAAACGGATATTCGACCGACCGGGGCCGGCAGTCTCCTTGGGTGTATCGTACTCTGAAGTTACCATGCCTTTTTGCTCCAGGAGCTTCAACATGTCATAGGCTGTAGAGTTATTCAACCCCAGTCGTTTGGCAATGATACTGTAGTGAACGGGTTCCTGCATTTCCCGATAAGCATCCAGAAGCTTGCTCAAAAAAGCCTTCTGTCTAAATGTGAGTTCCATAATCTTAATTCTCCCCGCTCATAAACCCATTATACAATGGAATTTTAGTTTAACGAAGAATCAGCTGGACAACAGCTGTTTTATCTCCGGCATAGAAGCCTTAGCGGCAAGTTCTCCCCGGGAGATGCACTCGCGGGCGTTTTTAAAATCACTGAACCCGATGTCAGCCACGCTGGGCCTAATGACAACGTCAACCCCGTTCAGACTCGATTTTACCGCCTGATAGGAAGTAATATTAACGAATTGCATCATGATATTTAAGAGATTAGGCCCCTTTACCTTTCCGTAATGCTTCTGCATGTCTGCCGCAGGTTGAGTATTTTTGACTCTATCAACCGGCTTTACAACTACATTTGAAGCTATCATGAAGTCGGCTCCCATATCCTTGAGCACGCTGACCGGCACCGGATTGACCACACCGCCGTCCACCAGATATTTGCCGTGCCATCTGGCTGCTTTAAAAATGACCGGCAGGGACATGCTGGCGATAACTGCTTCCAGTACCGGGCCGTGTTTCATGACCACCTCTTCACCGGTGACAATATCCGTGGCTACACAGGCAAACGGTATCTTGAGGTCGGCAAAATCCACCTCGCCGATTATCTCCCTTAAGCGGGCTTTGATTTTTCGTCCGCTCAACAGTCCGGTTTTAGGAGATGTGAGAGCAACCATCTTGGCCATTTCGGTCCAACCTAAATCCAGCGCGACTTTTTTAATCTCGTCGGCATTCTTACTCTGGGCATACATAGCGCCAATGATGGCGCCCATGCTCGTGCCGGCAATCATATTTATGGAGATTTTCTCTTTCTCCATGATTTCCAATACGCCGATATGAGCCAGTCCACGGGCAGCGCCACCGCTAAGCGCCAGACCTACTTTCCTGTCAGAAAGTGTTTTTTGTAACAAAACAATTCCTCTCTACCGGATTATTCCTGGCCCTTCTCTTCTTCTGCCGTCACTGCCTTGTCAATGAGGTTTCGCACGGCAAGAAGGACCTCCTTTTTTGCTTCGTTCAGATGGCCTCCTGTCAGGTCAGAGTCGAGCTTGAACTGCGGCGTTTTGAATCTAAGAATATATTCTCCCCCCTCCTCGTGTTCAAATTCTAATCCGTGTTCAAATTTGACCTTCGTCATCTCCGGCCTCCTCTGTTTTGATTGCGGTCGCCGCCAGAACGAGCGGCTTACAGACCTTTCCCTTATAGACTAGTTCCCATTCTTCGCTCAACAAACCGCGGCGCTTAATATTTGCGGGTTTTCCCTCAATTTTAAAAGACTTTTTCACCAGCACACCCATACTGGACGAACCTTTCGAGTCGACCAGTTTACCGTCAATTAAGACTTCACCGCTTTCTATCCCGGCCTTATATCCAACAACATGGTCTTTCCCATCTATTTTTATCTGCCAAACCATATCATTCACGCCTGATGTCACCTTCTCCGCTTTATTTTGAGCCTTGGCGTCTATGCCATCCCGGCCTCATGCTTCCGCTATTTCAATTTTCGTCCTTACCTTTTCTTGAGGTTGCTTCGTTGTAGTACCAGCTAATTGCTCAAACGCTAGCAATACTTCATCTCCGGCGCGGGTAAGATGCTCAATAAATCCGCGAGAAAGATTCCCGCCGTGCCTTAAATGGATTTCAATTCCCTTCTCGGTATCATAGGTCACTGCGCAGTCAAGCTTGAGAATGCTATTGCTCATTTCTTAACACCCTCCAGCGTTTCAGATAGAAAATATCGCCGTAAAAATCCCAAAGAAACCAAAAAATATGATATACTAACTTTAAATGATTGTCAAGTTGTGTATGCGGCAGGTAGAAAAGCAAAACATTTTTCATTAAAACTTATGGCGTGATTATCGGTGAAGGATTAACGATTACCCATGCGGATTGCCCGAAATAATTGAATGCCCGAATACGGAAATAGTAGGTAGTATTGCGCGGCAGGTTCCCGGTGGTAAACGTGGTGACATTTGCGTTAAGCGTGGTGGTGACCAGATTAACGGCAAAATTAGCAGCAGTTGACATCTGGATAGTATAACCGGTCTCGGTAGCCACGTCCGTCCAGGTGATCGTGACTCTATCGTTAGAGCTTGTGCCTACCCGTGCGGCTTTTGCCAGTGCATTGGTCGGTGCAGGAGGCGGCGGAGGAATCGTAATCGATGCTATATTTGTATAAACCGATAACCCCGCAGCATTAAATGCCAGGACTCTGTATTGATAAGAAGCGCTGCTGACCACAGCGGTATCGGTATAGCTAACCGAACCAGTATTAGTCTTGGGGCCTATATTGACTAGTGTAGAAAACACAGGGTCGATTCCGCCGGTAACCACAGCGCGCTCAATCGTAAACCCTGCTTCATTGTCGGCATTATCCATCCAGGTAAGGGCTACCATTAGCCCGTTCCCGGTGGCCACGGAAAGACCAGTCGGGGCCGCTGGTGGCAACAGGCCAAGTACCGGCCCGGCAGCCAATGATTCTACTGTAATGGTAGGCATACCCGGAGTCACGGTATCCCCGATGGTAATAGAGGCGACTACCTGGTAATAATAAACGTTAGAGCCAACCCGTTCACTATATGTCTGGGAATTAGCCGGTAGGGTAGCGATATTGGTCCACGGCCCGGTGTTGCTGGCGGCCCTTTGAACAGTGAAACTATCCTCGGTAGAAGCATTGTCTTTCCATGTCAGGGTCACCCGTTTATTGTTGCCATTGCCGGTCACATCGGCCTTTAGCTCTGTCGGCGCCCTGGGCGCAACGGCAATTGAAACTGCGTGCATCATATCCATTTCTTCATGGGCCAGGATGTGGCAGTGGTACATATATTCCCACCCGTAATTGACATAATGGTTTGTTATCTGGGCGATTGAATTACCCGCCGGGTCAAACCATCCTGCTGGTGCCGGTTGCATTAACACCGCCCCTTCCGGCATGGTGGGATCTATCAAACGTATGCTGTTAGGTAACTCGAACGGGACAACCGCCGAATTCGGCACGATAGGCCTTAGGGCGAAAACGAGCTGTTCCAGAGGATTAACTCTGAAAGTTTCTTTCCAACCGAGTTCGTTATCGTCGACTCCCATCATGATACCGTCCCAGGCAACTCGGTTAATAAGTTGCGCGTTGAACAGGTGGACATGTATTGGGTGTGTATCTACACCGTTATGAATGATTTTCCAGATTTGTGTGCCATCTCTAAGAGTACCTATTTGAGTTGACTCCACATCCGTGTTTTTAACAATATCTACCGGCGGGCTGGCAAACGGAAAAGGAAGGAACTGCGCTTTCTGGGAATTTACGTCCATCACTTCAAGGCCGAACATCCCGGACATACGTCCATACACGGTATCATAAGCACCGCCCATTTCATCGTGGACGGCCTTCAGTTCTACCGGAAGGGTTACCGGGTCCTGCAGAACGCCATCTTTGTTTATCGGCCTGAAAGTCTTGGAATTCTCAAATATTTGAACGAATATATCGGCCGCTGTGGAAGGTAGCGTATCATCGTCGATTCCGGTATACCCGTAGGCCGAGTTATAAGCAGCCTGCGGTATGATTACAGGGGGTTGGGATACTTCAAAAACGCCCCGTTTTGTGCTAACGCCGGTACCCTTTGCCCAAACCTTCTCTAGTTTACTTATGTTATACGGCAAATCAAAATCAGGACTCCAGAGGTTGGCGGTTGCAGTGGCGCCGCTGCCGGTACCCCTCCTATCTGTAATAATGACCCTGGGAACAGAGGTATACCACGTTTCTTGATTAGTCAAGGCATATAAAATGTCTATTTGATTAGATATTTTGAATCCGGTTATCTTCAATGTTGCTTTCGCGTACGCCGGCGAAATATTACTTGATGGATCATTTGGATAAGGTGGGTCTATTATAACCTCGGGTGCAGAAGTATAGCCGCTGCCTCCGTCCGTAAGCGTTATTGCTATCACGTGACCTTCGGAGACGGTTGCTACTGCTTTAGCCCCGTGACCGCCACCGCCAGTGATAGTGATATTAGGAGGAGTGGCATACTCAATACCGATATACTTGAGTGAAATGTGGTCGACAACGCCTACCGCCGTGGCTAATGCCTTTACCGAAGAGTTACCCAGAATCTCGACACGAGGTTCGGTATAGCCTGAACCACCGTCATGGCACGTTATACTGCTCACCAGACAGCCGTTTTCCGTACCACCCACCCGGATTTGCATAATGGTGCGGGTGTTCGGGCCGTAGCCGGCTATTGTGGGCGGTGCTCCGCCGGTTTCGGTCTGGTCGGCGTCTCCGGTATAAAAATCATATGTGGAGACGTATGCCGGGACCGGGGCCGTGGAATCGTTATAAAGTATCAGGGTTTTGCCGGCATAGGCGGAAAAATCAACAATGACGTCGGCGCGCTCCGCGCACCCCAGGAAAAGCGATTTCTGATCAACCAAGGCGAAGTTAAAAGCTCCGGCATTCATGTTCCATGTCATCGGCTGGCTGGGGATGACGACCGGTTTGGGCAGGAATCCGCCCTCGGTGCCTATTTGTATCCAATCCGGCCCTTTCATCGTCGGGTCGGGCACTCCTGGTGCCCAGTCATACGGCAGGCCGAGAATACCGTCGGCGGGGACTATCCTTACTTCAGTATTAGTTCGTCCGTCAGCCGTAATAACATCCGGATCGGCGACATATAACTGGAGGTTCCAGAAACGGTCGTTTGCGGCATTCAGAATCCGGAAACGGTAAGCTCGCGGTTCAACTTCCAGATAAGGGTAGGCGGTGCCGTTAATGGGGTATCCATGAAAGCTTCGCCAGGCATAGAAGGATTAGGCATATCCGGCCTCATCGGCGGTTCCCAGGGTGCGTTTACCGGGTCGTAATATTCATTGGGGATCGGCCCGAATTTAATATCTTCTGTTGCAGGATAAAACCATGGACCGTACATCCAACGGCCGAACGGATTAGTTCCGGAGGTGTCCCAGGGATTTTGAACTGGCATGTAAACATGGGGATACCAGAGATCACCTGTTTTTGGCAATGGGTATCCTGTTACGGGGTCGGTGACATTATTGGATCCCCAGGCCCAAGTAGGATCCGTAATTAATACGCTAGGTTTTATCGTCCCATCTTTCGGGTCAACGGCGGGTGTCGCATCAACGAAAGTACGGTCCTGGATAGTCAGCGGGATTTCGATATCGGGGATGACTTTAGCAAATCCGGGATTAACTCCGGTAAAATTCGTACCGTTAATCAGATCTTTTTCAACTTCATCCTCGATGATATAGCCTGCCGCTTCACCGGCGTATACGTTAAGACGCGTTATGCCCAATGAGTGGTCGTGATACCACAATAATCTGGCGCTCTGGGTGTTGGTATAAAAGAAAGTCATTGCGCCCGGGCCGGGGTCCGGCATATCTGGGACGTTGTACACGCTGACACCACGCGGATAAGATGTATCCTCGTTGGCTGGGGTGATCCACTGGTTCGGCGATCCGTCGCTTATCCATACGGAATCGTTCCCGTGAAGATGGACGGCGGCGCGGTTTTGCGTATATTTTTCGCCCATTATCATGTTTTCGCCCATGCCCATCATCGGGCCTTCTCCGGCGCCCATCATCGTTTCATCTACAGGGAGGAACAAATCGCCGCTGGCCCCGATAGGCAGTAAATTGAAGAACTTGACTCTGACGGGGGTGTTACGGTTAACAAAAATAGTAGGCCCCAGATAATGAGGACGATCGACTCCGATAGCTTGGCTCCCGTCAGGCATTAATATCGGCGTAGTGCCGTCCGGACTGAACAGGGGGACTTGTCTGCCGGGTACAACAGGCGTGGCTAATTGGACATAACCGCGCAATCTGGTAGGCGGCAGGTCGGAATGCATCTTCTCTTCATATTCGACCAACGCGATTTCGTAATAATCGGCTGGAACGAGATTAATTGCGGTAACGGTATCGCCGGATAACACCGCTCTAGCGATCGTCCCCATACCGCCGCCGCCGGAGAATGTAACACCGGGAATGGAGGTATAACCAGAACCCCCTGAGATGACTTCAATGCTGTTCACAACACCGTCGGCGATAGTTGCATTGGCCGTGGCCTGTTGACCGCCGGGGGGAGGGGCATCGATATATACTAACGGAGCCGAAGTATATCCTGTGCCTCCGCCCTGATAAGTCGTTTTATCCGGTATGGCAACGGAGAGATATTGCCCGAAGTTGTTTTTATTTTCAGGTCCCAGGAGAGGTAATTTATCGACAAATTTCCGGATACCGCCGGTGACATTACCGGTGATTGGATCGATGGTTGGGGCTGGGCTAAAAGCCCAGTTAGCAACCCCGAAATAATCAGGAATCAGGTATCCGTTGGGTCCCATTATCAGGTCTGAAGGAGCAGCTGGTGTTATAGCATTAAGATAAACAGGGGCTGCGTAAGTTGCGGAACTATTTGTCCAGAAAAGATTGGCGAGTATCAGTACAGAACTCAGGATAGCGAGTGATAACTTTCGCTTGAACACATTATGCCTCCCTAGAGCCTAAATTAACACTATTAGCCAATATGCTGTTTTGGACTCCTTTTGTAGTAAAATGGGGAAAAAGTAAACATCATAAAAAACGTATATAATGACAATTATATTACTATATTTATCTCAAAAAAGTATCAATATGTTAATAAAAAGTAACAAATATGTCACAATGTCTGTTGATGTGTAAGAAAACGAAAAATTGACATGAGGCATTGAATTGGACTGTAGAACTTGATTGAAGTACGGTAAATTGAAGTTGGAGCGGTAAAAAATTTGCGGTTATAGCATGATTATACGTATTCCGGTATTATGCCGTTTAAGGAGTAATCATAGCCTGCAGTGACTTTGGTGATTGGTGAGATATATAGCCGTGGTAAAACATCGCGGAATAAGGGGGTATGTCTTAGCCGTAAGCGTGCAGTCCGGTAAAGATATAGTTGCCGAAGAAAGTAAGTAATATAGCGGCAAACCCGATTATCAAAAGGATAGCTGCTCTGGTACCCCGCCAGCCTCCTATTAACCGCGCGTGCAGATAAGCCGCGTATAATAACCATGTTACCAGGCTGGCTGTTTCTTTAGGGTCCCAAGACCAGTACTTACCCCAGGCGATATCTGCCCATAGAGCTCCCAAAATAATTAATGCCGTCAAAAAAGGAAATCCTATCATCACCGACTGATAGCTTACAGCCTCGAGGATGGCAGCGTCCGGTAATAGTGTTGAGTTTTTCCTGTTTTGGATAAGGAATAAAACCGCCGCTCCGAACCCGATAGTAAGCGTGCCATAGGCAACTACCGCGGAGGCCACATGCAAAGAAAGCAGCACGCTCTGCTGCAAAGCAGGTACCAGGGGTGTCGGCTCTGCGTATTTAACCGCCGCAAAGACCAGCAGCAAGAGAGCAATAAACAGCCCGATGTTCCGGAATGCCCCGGTTTTATAACGCCATTGGAAGATGAACCCCATCCCCACTGCCCCCCAGGCAAAAGCGATGGCGAATTCATACATGTTGGAAAAAGGTCCGTGCCCGGTTCTTATCCACCGCGCTATAATTACTAAAGTCAAGAATATGAATGCCAGCGCCGCCAGCAGTTCCGCCGGAGTGACGGCGTAGTGTTTCGCTGGTGCTTTGGAGACATTTTTTGACGGTGCTGATAAAACGCGGCGGGTAGTCACAAACCGGAAAATGGCAAACAAGATAGCCAGCGCGGCGGTTGCCAGCGCTCCATAAAGTGAAAAGCTTTCTAAACCGGCCATACTTCCTCCCTTTAGCCCTTGCCTTTAGTAGACGGCAATTTAGCCCTTAATTCTTTTTCCAGGTTTCGCAAATCAACCGCCGTACTGATGCCCGACCTGTTATGAATACAAATCGATAATTTGCTCCCTTTCCCATCTTCCCAGATTAATACCCAAACTTGCCGCAAAGGGAAATAAAAAACGGCGCATAGGCCGAGGATGAATAACCCGGACGCAATCCAGATAAAAGCGTTAGCCGGGTCGCGGCTGACCTGGAACCCGGAATAATCCAGCATTTCCCTGAATGTTAATTCTAACCCGGCTATTGTTATTGGTGTACCTTGCGGTAACAATTCCGGCCCTATCTGCCGGCCATCCCGTATTATGCCGATTCCTATATTTCCTCCGGGTATCATCGGGTCGTCCGGAGCGGCAGATGCCATCACTACAACGCTAAAACCTTGCCCCGGAAATTCCTGATAACCCTGGTAATACTGCGGGTTTTCAGGGATGGCTGCAACGGGTATGCTGCCATCGAAAATCGTCACACCCGTTTCATTGCTTATTTTTAAACCAACGGCAGCCGTGCCGAAGAACGATTGATAAAAACGTATCCCTTTGTAGTTAAGCGGATGATTAACCCTTATCAAAGCGTCCTGGGCCTGTTGCCCGTTTTCATAAAGTATAACCTGGCTGCGGTAGTCTTTAGGCGTCCCATTATCATATTGTTCATAAACGAATGAAACCAGCTTTAAAGATAACCCGGTGCCATGCCCAACTTCCCCGGTTTCTCCCTCAATAACTATAAAGCCGTCATCCTGGAAGCCGAATCGGGCTCCCCAGAGAAACGCCGCCACAAACAATATTAAGCTGAAATGTGTGAGATATGTTCCCAGTCGGAAATAGCGGTTCTTATCAGCGGCGATATGGACACCATCACCGGAGGATTTCCTTATCCGGTATCCCCGGATAAGGAGGATTTTTTCTGTTACTTCGGCGGTTTCTGAATAAGGCAATCGTATGCCTTTTATTTCGATACCTTTTTCAAAAAACGTCTCCGGCTGGATTAACTGGCCCCCGCGGAGGGTCGCTTTGAGGGTTTTCCATCGGTTGAGACTACAGATAAAAATGTTAACCATGAGCATGATGCTGGGAACGGCAAAGTAAACCGAACCAAAAACATCAATCGTGGTAAACGCCCCTATCAGGCTCATCCCCGCGATGACCAGGATCAAAACGAGCGCCACGCGTACTGAACTGAAAAACCGCCACAGCCACTTTAAAGACACTGCCAGCGGGTTACCGGACGGTTCTTTTAGCCCTTGCTTTACCATTGCTTTCCTCACATCGCTAACCGGGAAACAATAGTGTATCAGGAGTATATCACAATATTATCACAATGTGTAAGATAATAAGGCGGGTTATTGACAATATGTAAAAAACGAGCATATAGTTAGGATACACCAGTTTTATTTGATGCATATGGATTATCGGGAAAAGACTGGAAACGGGTGATAATAGCAAAATAGACTATCATGGAATAACCTCTTCAACGCCGCCTCTTCCCCTGTACTCTTGAAAATTACCGGAGTTATGAGGGTAAAGCGGAATGAGAAATAGTAAATTAAAATCAGGTAGCCTGGTTCCGGTAATAAGCATTATCACTACTTTTTTATTACTATTTTCCGGCTGTACCGCAGTAACCACGCAAACATCCGTTATACCTACTGAAAGCGGAACTGCAACTACCGTACAGACAACTCCGCCTGTTACCGAATCTTCTATACCCACGACAACTACAACGGCTATCACAGTTCCCTCAACTATCATAACCACAGCTCCCATAACTACCCCGGTGATTCCGTCCATTACGATACCGTCACCGCTCGTTGGGAATATTTCGTTATTAAACAGCACGCAGTATGTAGTATTTGCATGGAATGATTTGGGGATGCATTGCTCTAACCCGACTTATGATAAAGCGGTTTTGCTGCCGCCTTATAACAATATCTGGGCGCAGGTGGTAAAAAGGGGAAACCCGCCGCAGATAATTACCTCCGGGCTGACCGTTGAATATCAATTTGTCAATAACACGTCTTCTTATAATAAAGAGTTCTACGGACAATTTTGGGACAATGCGAAAGCGCTGTTCGGCGTGGAACTGGTAAAAGATACCGGCCTGAACCTTGTCGACCCCGCGATACACAACGGCATGTCAGGGACGATGGTCGCTAAAGCTGATCATTTCCAAGCGGATGGTATTCCCATAACGCCGATTAACGATGATGGCACGTGGAACCCTTACCAGATAGGGCAGATAACCGTAAAGGATGCTTCCGGGAATATTATTGCCCGGACATTGACCACTGTCCCCATATCGAGTGAGATTAACTGCAGCAAATGCCATGGGGCGGATGCGTTCCAGGATGTTCTGATAAAGCACGATAATACTAACGGCACATCTTTGGTCAGCATGGAACCGGTGCTTTGTGCCGGCTGCCACGGCGATCCCGCGCTCGGGGTTGCCAAGACCGGTAATAAGTACTTATCCGATGCAGTCCACGGCTTCCACTCAACGGTTTCACCACAGCCGAGCTGTTATGATTGCCATCCGGGCGCAGTGACAAAGTGCTCTAGAAGTATCGCCCATACTTCAGTCAATGGCAACTGTATCACCTGCCACGGCGACTTGGCTGACGTAGCAGGTTCGATACAAAAAGGGAGGGTTCCCTGGGCAAACGAGCCTGCCTGTGTTACCTGCCACCCCGGAGTCGCGCAAGTGGATACTCACAACAGCCTGTACCGTAATTCAACCGGACACGGCGGTATGTATTGTACCAGTTGCCATTCAAGTCCCCATGCCATGGTGCCGACAAGTGTTATAGTGGATAACTATCAGTCCCTCCAGTACCAGGGAGCGGCCAAAGCTATAGGTTCTTGCGGGGCCTGCCATTCAACCTCGAAAGGTCACGCCGACCTGGGGGATTTTATGGAAGAACACGCCGGCAATAATCCGCGCGTCCCCAACGCCTGTGCCATATGCCATACCGCTGTCTCGATTGATACCACGCGCTGGCCACATGCTTTCCAGTGGCATGCAACGCAAGGGGCGGGCTCTCTCCAACATGAAGATGAAGATTAGGATTTTCTTGGCTTACTCGTGATAGATTAGGCCATACTTTCTACATGCATTGGGTATCCCCTAAATGGTTAGGGTGCTAACTACTTTGACTTTTATTTTATTCTTAAATCACTTCCTGCTTACTTGATATCTTTTGCCGATGGTTTCCACGGATTTACTTACCTTTGTAGTTCCAGTGAGGTTCTTCTTTTAACTCTTCTTCAAAAGTCCTGGCACGGCTCCACTTGCCATCTTTCTTGATACGCCGGTCATATACACCATCGCTTTTAACGATATTAAAAAGAACGGGTTTATCCACTTTCTTGAAGTTGAGCGGGCAATGCTCAAAGCCCTTGGGGATATAAACGATGGTAGCACCGGTTATGATGTGTTTCTCTTCTTCTGGACCCATGTAAAGTTCTACTTCCGCGCCGAAATCAAACATATTCAGCATGTTGCCGCCGACGAAACATAGATACTCATCGCAATTATCATGAATCATAGGATACGGGTCCATTAGCAGGGGGCGTGAGATGCAGGTCCAACTCATGCCGACAGTTTTACCCCAATAATCACCGCCCCAGAAACCGACCCCCGGATGCAACTGGTTCACCGGGTCAAAAATTTTCATCTGGAGTTTGTCAGCTTTTAAAACATATTTCCCGTATTTTTCTTTCGCCATTTTGCCTCCTTTATTTTGTGAATTAATGATTATTTTGATACTGCGGCTATTTTTATTTGACCGAAACACCAGGTTGTACCACAGGCAATAACGGCCAGCCCGGAATCAAGTGCAGTTTCTTGAATTTCCACTTTCCCCCGACCCTGATATATTCGATATCAAGTTTATTCTGAACCCAGCGTTGGGCGTATCCGGTGGCGGGGTCCGGAATGAGTATATACATTAACCAAGTCCCTTCGGCATTATCGCCTTTTACTGTGATGATGGGTTGTACGATAAAATGAGCATCCCGGGGTTTACTCAATGGAATGCTGGGTACTACCTTCTTAAAGAGCTGGGCTATTTCCGCTTTGCCGTGATACGGCCCCAGGTCTCCACAGATTGCGACGGCATCATCAACGTAAATATCCAGCATCTCCTTGACCTGGCAACAATTGACCAGGTTCACGTATTTATAGGTCAGGTTCTTGATTTCCTCAATAGATTCCATGGTCACAAGTTTCTGCTGCATTTCATCTATATCCATCCAGAAACTCCTATAAAAATATTCAGTCCGTAGTTAACAATTGCATCGTAACCCCGGTTAAGAAGCTACGATGCAATTGCCTTGAGGAGGACTTATTTTAACATTCTTAGCCTTTTGCCTATTCTTTATATGGTTTGGGAGGCGGAGGCTGGAAAACATTAATCCGGTATTTACTGTAAGGCATATGATAAGTAGTCGGCTTATCAGGAGCGTTGAACGGTGAGCCGGCAATGCTGGCGCCGACCGGTTCATCTACCCATCCCTTTTCATAAGGGCACATGTAAGTAAGACGGTAAGCGAAATCCAGGAATTTCCATTGGCCGTCTTCTTTAACATACTCTACATCATATTTCCCCATACATAGGAACTGTTTGGATTGGCCGCCTTCTACCATCGAAACCCAGCCGTGAGAGTGCCAAAGACCTTTGGCCCGGTTACGGGCTTTATTGATCTCGATGACGGGATTGACGGTGACATGCAGCGCGAGCCACCCGGCTGATTTATTCCTTTTACCGCTGAAGACTTCTGTCCAGAATCGTTTAACGCTATCGTACCCCTCGTAAACGCCGCTGTCTTCTATTTCCATTCTTACGCCCGGTGTTTTCTGTGCGAAGAGTAACCGGACGGAAGCCATATCACCGATATGGTAGTAATGGGAATAAAGTGATTGTAGTTTCCAGATATCAGTAATATCTTTAGCCTGGGCAACTTCCTCTAATTGCGCTTTGAGGTTTTTTACTTCTTTTTCCAGTTCTTCCATCGACATTGACATAGTCGCCTCCTTACAAATTATTACATTAACGCATAAGGTGTGCCGGTTTAATCAAAAACAATGACATTACGGATGGCTTTACCTTTTTCAACCGCTTCGATAGCCTCATTGATCTGCTCCAGCTTGTATTGTTTGGTCACCAGTTCATCCAGTTTAAGATTGCCGGCCAAATATAAATCGATGAGCTTGGGGATATCCGTAATCAGATTGGTCGAACCCATATAAGCGCCGGTCAGGACTCGCTCGGAGGAGATAAGTTCCATCGGGGAAAAATCCATGCTCTTGGCGGGTGACGATAAACCGATGCCGACAATCATACCGCGTTTACTGGCCATGAAAACGCCTTGCTTGGTAGCGGCGACGTTGCCCACGGCTACGAACACGTAGTCAGCGCCCCGGCCGTTCGTTAACATTTGCACGGCTTTTACGGGGTCTTCCTTGGCGGAATTGACCAGGTGGGTAGCACCGAATTCCATGGCTGACTGCAATTTAGCATCAGAGACATCTACGGCAATCACGGGATATGCTCCCGAAATAGCCGCGGCCTGTATCGAGTTTATGCCAACACCGCCGACACCGATGACGGCGACACTGCTCAATGCCTTAACCTGCGCGCGGTTAACCACCGCGCCGAAACCGGTAATGACGCCGCATCCCAGCAAACAGGCTGAAGTAAGCGGGATGTTCTTGGATATCGGCACTACCTGGCATTCACCGACGACGACTGATTCAGCGAAACCGGCCACGCCGCAGCCCTGCATTAAACTTTGACCCTTTTCGTTGTGCAGCGGGCTTTTCTTGGTGAATCCTGATGTATCAAGGCATAGATGCGGCATGCCGATATTACAATAGTAGCATTTTCCGCAGGATGTCAGCAGGGAAACAATTACGGGATCCCCGGACTTAACCCTGGTAACGCCTTCGCCGACCTTTTCTACATATCCGGCCGATTCATGACCGGCCACAATGGGCGGATTGCCGAATAGTTCGCCTTTGATCATGTGGATATCGCTGTGGCAAATTGCCGTGGCGGCTAGCTTTACTTTAACCTCACCTTTACCCGGCGGATCAATCTGGATATCTTCAATCACCTGTGGCTTACCGAATTCATAACATACTGCTGCTTTCATTTTGGTCTCCTTTTATTGTTTTGCATAACTACTCCGATGTGATATATTTCAAAGCGTCTGATAACCCGTTAGGATCGAAAGCTTTTTTAATTTTCTTCATCCAGAGGTGGTAATTGGAAGCATAAGGTCCGATTTTATCATGGGATTTCCCGGAAACCTGCTGCGGAACACCGTATTTGATATCGATCGCGGTCTCAACGGTCTTTTGCATAAGCTGGCCAACGGCCTTCAGCGCTTCCGGCGTGGAATGATAATAAAGAAGCATTTCCGCGTGTCCCAGGTGTCCATGTTCCATCGACCAGGTTAAATACGCCCCACCGTCATCCCTGGCTAACCCGCGTTTAATAAGGTCTTTTTTAAGCTTGGCAAGTTCCTCAAGATAGCGTACTTCTTCAGCATAGGGATGGGTACCTCCTAGAATGCCGATGCCTTCCCGGCTGCCTCTAAAACATTCTCTGATAGAGCCGGTAACCCGTATGCTGCGCCACATTAAACCACCCGCCAGCGTCGGATCTTCCAGCGGCTCCAGGGATTTTCCGTTGGTCTCGGCAATAATTTGTTCCAGCACTTCTTTTTTATAGGCGAAGTCTTCCGGTGAATGACCGACCAGTATGACTTGGAAACCAGGGCCTTGTACCAATTTTTGGAAGAGCTCAAAATATGCGCTATCCTCATCATTATTTCTGGCGGCGTTTGAAGCAAGCATGGCTGTGCTGAACCCCATCACCTCGAACGCTATTTCGCTCTCGCCGATTTTACGCTGGGCTTCAATCATCATTTCTTTGGACGGAAAAGAGTAATAACGGTAGAACATGTTATCCGGTATTTGCTTTGGCGTGTAATCCGGTGATACACCTTCGATAGGGAAAACAGATGGCCCGCCCCAGTGGTAAACCTTGGTAGCCGCCTTGGTGAATATGCCGATACCGCCCTGCGGTGCCATGGCGCCCATAATGATGCCCCTGATGGAGGGCCCCGGTCCATCACCGCAGAACCATTCATTCATGGAACCAAGCGAGCCCAACCGTACAATTTCACCTTCAGGCGTAACCCATTCCGTAGCCAGAATATTTCGCTCGCGGCAGCTGGTAGTTTCTCCCATCTGACCGATACCGGCATGGGCGGCGAAGGGATGTGCGGAACAGTTTGACCCGGCACCAGTAATATTGCAGTTAAGACCCCGTTTCATCAGTTCGGCCTGGAGCTTGGCAAAGATAACATAAGGCTCCACGACCGCATACATATTTTCCTCATTGATTTCCAGGATTTTGTTCATCCTTTTCAAGTCTAACAATATCACATTCTCTGTTTTGGGAGCATTAAAGTGGCCCCAGCCAGTGCTGAATGCTTTATATTCCACCTTATACTTGTTACAGAGCTTAACAATAGCCTGGACTTCCAGCGTGCTGGACGGCAGCAATATGGCCTGGTAGCGCAATGCGAAAGGTTTGCCTGTTAAAGAAGTAGCGCCCCACTGATAAGAATAGGCATCAAGTATCGCCGGGTCTTCAGCTATATTATCCGCACCTACGATATCAGTTAAGGCCCCGTAAACTTCTCTAGTTAAAGTCATATATCTTGACCTCCATCGTTATATCGCCATTTCCAGCAATTCGATAATATCCATTATTTTAATATCGCTTTTGCTTTTCTTAACGGCATCGTTAAAAACCTTTTCACACCAAGGACAAGCACTGGCAAGGACCGTAGCGCCAGTCGCTTTAGCCTCGGAAATGCGTTCATTGGCTGTCCAACTGGCAAACTCCGGATTAGAATCAGTTACGCCGCCGCCTGCGCCGCAGCACCATGCATATTCCTTGATGCGGTCCATTTCCACAAGTTTGAGGCTGGGAATGCTTTTTAATACATTTCTTGGCGGTTCATAAATACCGTAAGTGCCACGGCGGAATACCCGGGGAGGATCAAAACGGCGTTGGAAGCCGGGAATCTGCGTGCCTTGCCAATGGATGTAGGGTTCACCTAATCGGCCGAGATGACAGGGATCGTGATAAGTGACGGTCAAATTTACGTTCTTGGTTGGTTTGAGTTTACCCTCATTCAACAGCTTTTCAAGGTATTCGGTGATATGCAGTACCTCAAGATTGCCTTTTAAATCAAACTTATCATAGAGGACTTTGAAAGCGTGATAGCATTCCGCGCAGCCCGTAACCAGTGTTTTTGCCCCGGATTGTTTGATCTGCGCCATACTCTTTTTAGCTTGGTTTAAAAAATCATCTTTATAACCCATCCCGTAAGCACGGCCGCCGCAACATAATTCGTTCTCACCGCCAATGCCGATATCGATACGGGCTTTTTGCATTAATTTCACAGAGGTTCTAGCCAGTTTCTGCATCTCCGGATTAAAACTCATCTGGCAACCGGCATGAAAAATAACATCTACCTTTTCTTTAGTATAATTTTTTACTTTCAGGCTAGCCGCCCAATCACCCCGCTTTTCTCTGACACCCGGCACCATAGTATCCTGTTTCTTCAAAAGAGAAATAATCTTATCGAGAGCGGGGGAAGTATGCCCATCTTCAACGCATTTTATCCGGAACTCATTCATCGGCTCCAGCACGTCCATATCCATGGCATATTTACAGGAAATATCACAGGCACCACACATTTGACATTTATAGACGATGTCCAGCAGCTTGTCAGAATAATCGATGCGCTTATCCAGCATGGCAAGCTCCATATTTGTCCTGCCGCCGCCGGAATAAGCGTGAAATTGATATTTAGCAATACTGGGACAGACATCTATCAATTGTGAGCCGCGCACCAGTTCCAGGGGGATGAATTTACAGGCGGAGCAGCGGCTGCACATCTCCATATCACCTTTATAATCTGCTAAGGACATATCTTAATCTCCTTTAACATATCCAGACTAAAAACAGAGCTTACCGGGATTCATGACATTCCGGGGATCAAAGATAGATTTTACTTTTTTTAAAGTGGCCACGGTAGCGGCATCCCGGTTCATGATAGTAAGGGTATCATCACCGTAGGGACGGGAGAAAAAGGCTCCACGGTTACCCAGTTCGACCACTGCCTTGGAAATTAAAGTTTTGACCTGTTCGGCTCTCCTGGAGTGAGATTTATTGTAGAAAAGATTGAACTCACAATGACAGTTGGTACCCTGAACGGTGGGCTGGATATAAACACCCATATCCAGTACCGGGTAACCTGCCTGGCTACAGATGATATTCATTGTCTCAATCAAACCAGGGAGTTTATCGTTGGTAGTTAAGAAGAAAATATCCTGGCACATATCACCGGTACCCAGTTTCCAATAAAGTTCGGCGGAAACGTTTTGTACCATATTCAACAGCGCATAAGCTGATACATCGCAGATATTTTTTACCGATTCCAGACCGATTTGCTGCATGATATCTTGCATGTCTTTTATCTGGATATAGACTCTCTTTTCCGGTAAATAGTCATAGCCGGCGATATTAAAGAAAAGCACCCAGGGAGGCAATGTCTCTTTGATAGACCGGAAATCATCCTGATTTTTGGCCATAATAGCCGCCAGGTTGACATTATTCAACACAAAAC
>DAOUGB010000048.1:0-5880 GCA_034429595.1 Dehalococcoidales bacterium | reverse complement strand
TCTTTGTTTAAGAGGGAAAACCTCACACTCCGGCTCCCTCTCCGTCCAAGGAGAGGGTGAGGATTGGCAAAGACCATCATTGGCGTGATATGCTTTGCTGCGCTCCAGCATGACAAGAAAGAAAGGGGTGTTTACAGTATAAGGTAGAGGGTGGGGATATGTGAAGAGGGTTTTGTCGCGGGTAAAATCCTCCTCGCTCCCCCTTTGACAAGGGGGACGAAATACCCCCAAAGGGGAGTAGCCTGGCGGAGAGGTACGCCAGAGTGCGCGAAGCAACAATTATCTTTTGTCTCCCTCTCTGCGAACGGAGATGGAGAGCCAGAGGAAAAAGGGGTCGGGGCAAAAAAAGGAGGGGGGGTTGCGCCCCCCTCCAGCGAAGCTTTTTTAGCTGGTAAGCCTTATTCTACCGGCAGCAGCGGGGTGTACATGCCTGCCTTGAGAATGGCAAACCTTAAAGCCAAACCGCCGATGATTTCACTGACAACGGCCGTTATCAGCAAGCCGTCAGCGGCTTCACCGGTGAAATAGGTGGTAACGGAAATGGCCACCGGCACGATGATGCCGAAAAGGAATACCCCAATCCAGAAGAGCGGGGCCAGGCTGCCGCCCACCAGCCGGTGGATTGCCTCCCGGGCGGAAGTGCTGCTGTAGGTGGTATTCCAGAGGTAAACGCCGATGATAATCGCCAGGGCGATGAGCACCACGCGGATGATGTTTTCCAGCGCGACGATTTGAGAGCTTTCCTGGCCCATCATGATGGCGAGGAGTATGGCTAAACCGCCGGTCAGACCGCAGGTCACGAACAGCACCGGCACGATGGCCGTGTTCCAGACCTTGATGGCGCTGACGTAGCTGACCGCGAAGCCGGTATAAATCGACTGCGCGAAGGCGAAGACGCCGGCCAGGACTTTAAACGTGGTGATGGCGGCGGTGGCCTCCGGCACCCACTGGGAAAGGATAAGCTGGATGGTGGTAAAGCCGAGGAAGAGCATGATGAAGATGAAGCCGCGGGCAATCCAGGATGTACCGGGCTTGCTCATCATCCGCCAGAACCGCATGGGATGGGTGAGGTGTATCATGTACGATACGCCCATACAGGCGGCCAGCACCCAGGCCACAAACATCCCCACCAAATTGTCGAAGTAAGCGGAAGCCATATAAAGCCCGCCGCTGATACCTCCGAGGAAGAAAGCGAACGCGATAAAGTTGCCCCTTCCATCGATCCAGTCTTTCTGCTGCTGGGGTTTGACCATGAATTCATAGGGTTTTACATTGCTCATTGCTTTATGCCTCCTTTCTTCTCGTTTAGTCGATGTAGGAAATGGACGGCTCCGTATCGAATTCAGGATGGAAGGCGTGGCCGTGCTTTTCCTTGATGACGCGGTTGATTTCACTATTGGGGTCGTCAAGGTCGCCGAAGTGGATGGCCTTGGTGGGACAGATGATGGCGCAGGCCGGCGTGGCATCACGGTCGACGCCCGGGGTCAGCCCCGCCGCGATGCCGGCATCGATTCTTTCTTTGCAGAAGACGCACTTCTGGACGACGCCGGGCGTATGCGGGTATAACACTTTGCCGATTTTTTCATGCTCGGTCAGTTCCTGCCCGGGGAAATACTGCGCATCGCCGTCTTCAAACATCGTGCGCATCTGGTAAGGACAGGCGACCATGCAGTAGCGGCAGCCCACGCATTTGGATTCGTCTACCCAGACGATGCCGTCTTCACGCTGCTGGGTGGCGCCGGTGGGGCAGACCTTAACGCACTTGGGGTCCGCGCAGTGATTGCAGCGGACGGAATATATCAGCTTGGTTACCGCGGGATATTTGCCTTTTTCACCGATGAGCACCCGGTTCCAGAACATCTCCGGCGGGAGGAAATGCTCGGCTTTACAGGCGAGGACGCAGGCGTTGCAGCCGATGCATCTTTTTAATTCTATTGCCATTCCCCATCTCATTTGCGTAGACCTCCTGCTTTATCGAACTCGATTCTGCGGTCGATTTTGTAGACTTTAACCATCGTGGCGGTTTCCTGGCTCCAGCATACCGGACAGGCATGTTTGGCATCAGATTCCAGCAGGATGTTAAAGTTAGTGCCTTTGCCGTAGGCAATCGGGGCGCCTTTGGCCCAGGCCCCGGAACAGGCGGAAATAGATACGGTCTTGGGGTGTTGCCCCTGCATCGTTTTCAGCGTGCCGGTGGTCTTGCGCCCGTAAGAAGATTCCAGACAGATAAGGTCGCCGTCCTTCAGGCCTTTCTTTTTGGCGGTATCCGCGTTCATGGTGATGTTGTAGGTGTACGGATTCAGCCGGCTGACCTCGTCCAGCCAGGGCATTTCCATGGTGTAGGTGCCGTTGTGCAGGATATCGCGGTAGGAGAAGCTGTACAGGTCATATTCTTTGGTTTCTTCCCGGGAAACCTGGGCCGGGAAGTAGCTGATGAGCGGGGTGAACTGTTCCCACTCCAGGTCCATGCCGGTTGTCTTGGCATTTTTCATGATTTCTTCTTTTAGCTCGGCGATGTGCTCCATGTAGATGGGGATGCGCACGTCCACGTACCAGCGCCAGTAGGCTTCCTTGGCCCGCTTCGGCCAATCGATAGTGCCGTGCTCGGAGATATATTTAAGGTCGTGCTTTTCGCCGAAGTAGAACTTGAAAGCGCGGTCCATCATCTCCTCGTAAGAGATTCTCTCTTCCGGCTTGATGAGCTTGGTGACCTTTTTGGGGTCGATGGCATCCAGGCCGCGGACGCTGGCCAGGTCGCCGCTGATGAGGGCCTCGCCGCCGAAGCTGGAGAAGTAGACGTTGTAGTAGTTGTTCATCTCTTCTCTCATGCCGATTCTGTCCGCCAGGTCCCAGAGAGCCTCGACCTTGTTGCGGCGCTCGTAAGCCGGTTTGACCACGGGCTGCCGGATGGGGAAGCTCCAGCCTTCCATGCCGATGGGGTAGTTGAAGAACGGGCCGTGGGAGGAGAAGAGGCAGTAGGTCTCCAGCGGATGGCAGTCCGGCAGGACGATATCCGCGAAGCCTTCGCAGAACTCATTGGGCAGGATGTTGAAGGAAACGATGAACGGAATCCTCTTGAAGAAGTCTTCCGCGATTTCACGGTTCTGGGTGGAGCGCACCATGTTGGCCCCGAAGATAATCGCCATTTCAATCTCGTAAGGCCGCCCCAGGTTGTCCCAGTACTGCTGGAAGTCCGAGGTTACCGGGTGCGGGGAGAACGAGGCGGTGGGCACCATTTCTTTCATGGTGACGGTGGTGGGGACGACGGATTCTTCCACCGGCCAGGGTTTGTGCTCCATGAAGGTGCCGGCGGTCAACATGCCGTCTTTGCAGGGATAGGGGATGACCTTGAACCGGCCGGTCTCCGGGTAGCCGCCGACGAACGCCGGCCAGCCGAGCGTGCCGCCGGGGACATCCATGGCGCCGACGATGGCGTTGAGCAGGCACATGGCGCAGTAGCTTTGCGCCGAGTTGGTGTGGCCCTGCCCGCCGCGGAACATGACCGAGCCGACCGGGCGGAGGGGCAGTTTTTCACCATCGATTTCAATGGTGGCGCCGATCATCGCGGCGTCCGCCCACTCTTTGGCGATACGGCGTACGGTAGCCGCCGGGACGGTGCTTTCTTTCTCGGCGTATTCCGGAGTGTATTTCTTGACATGGTTCTTCATCAGCTCGAAGGACGGGTGCGCCTTCACGCCGTTGACCTCGTACTCGCCGAGGAGCGCGAAGTCTTTGATGGTCTTATCGTTATAGGGTTTGGCTTTATTGTCCACCGGGTCCCAGATGAGCGGTTTGTTCGTTTCTTTATCGCGGACGTAAAGCTCGTTGGGGCCGATGAGATAAGGCCCGTTGGTCTTCTTTTTGATGAATTCGGCGTCGTAGACGTTAAGCTCGTTGAGGATGATATTGACCATCGCCAGGGCGATAACGCCGTCCGTGCCGGGCAGGATGGGCACCCATTCGGTGGCCTTGCCGCCGCCGAAGTTGCAGATGGGGTCGAAGACGACATTCTTCATGCCGCGGGAGCGGGCGTCCGCCGAGAGCCTCATGTTGAAGCCCATGGAATGGCCGGAGCCGGTGCCTTTGTTGGAGCCCATCTGGATGACGTAGTTGCAGTACTTGTAGTCCGGCACGATGGACCAGGAAGCGTGGTAGAGACCGGCGCCCATGTGGGAGCCGCTGCCGCAGTGCAGGCCGGCGCCGCCGATATACCAGTTCTTGGTGCCGAAGACGGCGCCGAAGACGCCGAAGCCGAGGGGCAGGTCCGGGCCGCTGCCCGCCGAGGGGGTGCCGCCGTGCAGGAGTTTATTGGGGTTTTCCTGGCGGATTTTCTTGAGCCGCACGGCCATTTCGTCGAGGGCTTCATCCCAGGAAATCCGCTTCCACTGCGGGTCTTCGAAGAGCCCTTTCTTGGGGTTGGTCCGCTTCATGGGGTAGTTGAAGCGGTTGGGGTCGTAGAGGGCCTGAATCATGGCTTCGCCCTTGGCGCAGAGCCCGCCGCGGGCACCGAAGTCGTTATCCGGTTCTCCCTCTATTTTGACGATGACACCGTTGACACGGTGGGCCCGGATAGTGCAGGTGCCGTAACACCCGCCGCAGGTTGACTTTACCCAGGTATCGTCCCAGATTTCCGGGTTACCTTTAACGGATAACCCTTTTACCGGTTGGCTATCAACCGGCTTTTTTGGTTGGGTAACCATTATTTCGACCTCCTTTTTTTATAACCAGAAAATAATGTTTTCCCGGTATTCTATTTTAAGTATCCGCAGACCGGCGGGAATCTGCAGAGAACAGTTTCCGCGCCGGTGCGTGATGCTTTTACTGGCTTTTCTGTTTCATGCCTCCCTGGAATAAACTTATCTTTACAGGTTATTTCGCGGCTTCTACCAGCGTCTTCAGCAGGGCGTATCTTTCATTGACCTGCTGCTGCAGTTCCGCGAGGCCGTCTTCTTTAAGATGCGAGAATTTCCGCATCAGCTTGGTGAAATCCGTCACCGGCTTGGGGCTGGAAACTTCCACTGTGATACGGGGTTTGCCGTTCTCCGCTTCCCAGAGCGGGAAGTAATTGGTCCTGACGGCCGTGCGGCAGACCTCGATTACCTGGTTGGAATCAATACGCCAGCCCACGGGGCACGGCGAGAACACGTGCAGATAAACAAATCCCTGTTTGGCCGCTTCTTTAGCTTTCTGGAGCTTCTTGGCGAAGTCCTCCAGGTGGCTGACGGTGGCCGTGGCCATATATACGGGTTTGTGCATGAGCATAATCATCGTCATGTTTTTCTGGGCGGTGGGTTTGCCTTTGCCAATTTTACCCACCGGCGTGGTGGTGGTGGCGGCGCCTTTTTGCGTGGCGCTGCTGCGCTGGTTGCCGGTGTTCATGTAGCCTTCATTATCGTAAGCCAGGTATATCATTTTTTCATTGCGTTCCGCGGCGCCGCTCAACGTCTGGAAGCCGATGTCCGTCGCGCAGCCGTCACCGGTAAAGGCGACCACGGTAGCTTCCTGGCCGGTGCGGTGGAAATAGCGGGTTAAACCGGTGGCGCTGGAGGCCACGCCGGTCATGACGCAGGCGAGATATGAAAGTTTATGCCAGGCGCCTACGTTCTGTCCGTGAAATACCGGCGCCGAGCATGAGGGGGTGCCGACCAGCACCATATTTTCCCCTATTACTTTAGCGGTAAACCGGGCGGTCAGCTCCAGCGGGCAGCCGGCGCACCAGGCCACGCCGCCGGAAAACTGCTCTTCCGCGCAAAAATAATCGAATACTCTGTTTCTTTTCTTCGTCGTTTCTACCATCTCTTTATACCTCTTCCATCGGAATCCAGGTTACGTCCTGGTAAGCTTTGCCTTTGGCGGCGGCGTTTACTTCATCGACCACTC
>DAOUGB010000047.1:0-97156 GCA_034429595.1 Dehalococcoidales bacterium | reverse complement strand
AGAAATGGAGCGGAAGCCCCCGATTAGAATCGGGACGACTTCCTCCTTGAAAACAAAGCAACTCTGACAGGATGAAATGGAGCGGAAGACCCCGATTAGAATCGGGACGACTTCCTCCTTGAAAACAAAGCAACTCTGACAGGAAAGAAATGGAGCGGAAGACGGGATTCGAACCCGCGACTTCCTCCTTGGCAAGGAGGCATTCTACCACTGAACTACTTCCGCCCGCCCATTGTTGTGGTGCCGAGGCCCAGAGTTGAACTGGGGACACCTTGATTTTCAGTCAAGTGCTCTACCAGCTGAGCTACCTCGGCAGCAAACCACAAAATGACAACACGTATATTTTACTTTAGTTGGACAATGCCGTCAAGAATGATGCATGAAAAACGTTTGTCTTTGACTACCGGTTTTTTATATGCGATGATAAATATGGATGTCTACACAGCTTTCTAAAGAATCCGCCCACAAGAAAATCTGGGGGCTTCATCATAATGTCTTTTTCCTGGGGCTGGTCAGCTTCCTCACCGATGTCTCCTCGGAGATGATTTTTACCCTTGTGCCGCTGGTAGTCGTCAACATCCTTGGCGGCGGCGCGATATCCGTCGGTGTTATCGGCGGCGTCACGGAAAGCTTCGATGCTTTCTTCCGCATCTTCAGCGGGCGTATCAGCGATCGCCTCGGCAAGCGCAAAGTGCTGGCGGTGCTGGGTTACGGTATTTCCACCGCCGTCAAGCCGCTGATGCTGCTTAATATGGCCTGGGGCGGTGTACTCGGGGTGCGCTTTGGGGATAGATTGGGCAAAGGCATTCGCTCTTCCCCTCGCGATGCGCTCATTGCGGATTCCGTTGCTTTAGAAAGCCGGGGTAAAGGCTTTGGCATACATAAAGCGATGGATACCGCCGGAGCTTTTATGGGGCTGGTCATTTCCGCCGTTATTATTTATGCCATCCAGGGCGGCGGAACGCTTACGATGGAATCTTACCGCTGGATGGTTATCATCGGCATCATACCGGCCGTCTTGGCGGTGATTATCCTGGTCGCCGGCGTTCATGAAAAGGGGCTGGCGCCGGAAGCTTCAAAAGAGGCCGGAGCGGTTACCGCTAAGCAAGCTCCTTTCAGCGGCAAATTCAAACTCTTCATGTTGGTGATGGGTGTCTTTACCCTCGGCAATTCCAGCGACTTTTTTGTCATTTTGCGGGCGGAAGACCTGGGTGTTTCCGCTTTGCATATTACGCTGATGCTCGTCCTTTTTAACTTTACCTATTTCCTGGTTTCCATGCCTTTCGGGATGCTTTCCGATAAGCTGGGCCGCCGCAAGGTCATCGGCATCGGCTGGGCGGTCTACGCGCTGGTTTACCTCGGTTTCGCCGTTTCCGTCACCGTCTGGCATATGTGGCTGCTCTTTGCCGCTTACGGTATCTACTATGGCATCGTGGAAGGGGCCACCAAAGCTTTTGTGGCGGACCTGGTGCCGCCGGAAAGGCGCGGCACCGCCTACGGCTACTATAATGGGCTGGTAGGGCTGATGCTTTTACCGGCCAGCGTCCTGGCCGGATGGCTCTGGGAAGCGGTAAACCCCGCCGCGCCGTTCTACCTGGGGGCGGGACTGGCTTTCCTGGCGATGGTGGGGATGATGGTGCTGGTCAAAGAGAAGTGACAATAGTCTAAGTGTCATTTAACTAATAACTTCTTCTTGAGACTTCTCTACCTTGAGCATCGTATAAAGCGGCGGTATCAGGAGCGCTGTTGTTCCAAACCGCTTTACCATAACCAAAACTAAAACCGCCGTATTCAGAATGAATTTGATTTGTATATACTCTTATACTCTGATTAGGTTGTAAAATATAAGATGGGAAAGTAAAAGAAGGGTATCCTTCAGATATGTCTTTAAGCACCCAGCCCTTCAGGTCTTGGGGAGCGCTTCCTGAATTCTTTATTTCTACATATTCATCAGATTCTGTACGATAAACTAAACCATCATAAAAAATCTTGGTTATCTTGATATTTGTATTTATTGCCGGAGTTACGGTAACAGGCGGCGTTGTGGTCACAGGCGGTGTTGTGATTATCGGTGGTGTTGCGGCTGCAGCCGGTGTTACGGCTGCGGGAAAATTACCAGACGTATGATTATTCGTGCAAGAAATAAATAAAGGAAATACTGATAATACTAATACCCATATTGTTAAGATAATTTTCGTTTGTGGTGGCAACATGGCACGATTATAGTCCGATAAATGGACAGGCGTCAATGTTTAAAGTATTTTTATATGGGAAGAGAAGTGATGCTATTCCAGCACGATATTATCAATCAATCTTGTCTTCCCGAACTTAACCGCCATGGAGACCAGCACCGGCGGCTTGACGTGATGAATCTCTTTTAACGTCTCGTTGTCCGCAAAGCTGATATATTCGATGTTCGCCAGCGGCTCTTTATTAATCAGGGCGGTCATTGCCTGCCGGATTTCCGCCACGCTTTTCTCGCCTTCTTCCGCCATGCTTTTCGCTTTCATCAATGCCTTATAAAGCACCGCGGCGCCTTTGCGCTGTTCCGGGTTAAGGTAGGTGTTCCGGCTGCTCATCGCCAGCCCGTCCGGCTCGCGGATGGTCGGGCACACCACGATTTCCAGGTTCATATTAAGGTCTTTGACCATCTTCTTGATTACGGCCACCTGCTGGGCGTCCTTCTGCCCGAAGTAGGCCTTGGTCGGCATGACGATATTGAAAAGCTTGTTCACGATTGTTGTCACGCCCTTGAAGTGACCGGGGCGGATGGCGCCTTCCAGCACGTCCGTGATGCCTTTGGTCTCTACCCAGGTATCGTATTTGTCCGGGTACATCTCCTTGTCCGATGGCGCAAACACGTAATCCGTGAAAGGTTCCAGCATCGCCAGGTCGCGTTTCATATCGCGGGGGTAGGTCTTGAAATCCTCGTTAGGCCCGAACTGGGTTGGATTGACGAAGATACTGACGACCGAGAACCTGTTTTCTTCTCTGGAGCGTTTGACCAGGGAAAGATGGCCTTCATGGAGATAGCCCATCGTGGGGACAAAACCCACCGCATGCGCGGTCTGGTTCCTTATCGCTTGCATCTCCGCGATGGTTTTTATAACTTCCATGCCCGGCCCCTTATTTCTGAACGTCCCACTTTTTAAGGTAGGCTGTTTGTCCCAATGTTGAACCGCGCTGGATTTCCTCGCGGGTGCGGTTTTCTCTTTCCTTCACGTCTATCGCGCGGTTGGCCATTTCCATGGCGCGGTCCTTGGGGACGACCATCACGCCGCTTTCATCTCCGATTATCCAGTCGCCGGGTTCCACTTTTCTATTGCATACCTCGATAGGCGCATTAATCTCGCCGAAGCCCTTGGGCTCCCCGGCGGTAGGAGTGAAGTGACGCGCGAAAAGCGGGAACTGCATCTTGCGGATATCATCGATATCTCTTACCGCGCCGTCGATGACCACACCGGCCACGCCCTTGCTGATACAGCTGTTGGTGGCCAGTTCGCCCCAGACGGCAATCTCTCCGGCGCACGCATCGATGACGAGGACATCGCCCGGCTTGCAGTGGTCGATGGCCTGCACGGGGGCGCTCCAGTCGCCGTCGTAAGTCCTTACGGTCACGGCCGGGCCGGCAAACTTAAGCTTGCCCGGCTCACCGACCCATACCGCTTTCAGGCCTCTTAATTCACCGGTTTTATGCATAGCGTCAGAAATATTAGCCGTGCTTACTTTCATAAACGCTTCCACCAGCTGCGAAGCGTCATACTTGAGAAATTCTTTGGTGGCCACTGGCTTGCCCATCTTTAACGATTGGGCTATCTTGCGGGCGGACTCTTCCGGGCTTTTGGCTTTGTAAAGCGCCCCGCCCACGATTATAACGTCGGCTCCGGCCTCGTAAGCCTGCACAGCCGTCACGCTGTTGATGCCGCCGGCCGCGGATATCCTGGCCTTTTTTACGGTCTTGGCTACCTTCTTAACGATATCGATGGGTTTGATGCCCAGCACCTGCTGGTCGAGCCCCACGTGAATGTTGATGATATCCACGCCCATCTTTTCCAGTTCCGCCGCGCGCGCCGCGGGGTCGGCGCAGGAAATGAGGTCGGCGCCTACCTGGACGCCGTAGTTTTTAGCCGCGAGCACCGCCTCGCTGATGCAGGAATCCGGTGAGCAGCCTAGAATAAAAATAACATTGGCGCCGGCCTTGGCGGCCATCTCGATTTCCGTGGAACCGGCATCCATTGTCTTCATGTCCGCCACGATGGTGTGGCCGGGGAATTTATTATGCAGTTCGCGGATGGCGTTCATGCCCTCGGACTTGATGAGGGGCGTGCCCGCTTCTATCCATGCCTTGGATTTATCATTGGTTTCCGATAGAATCCCTTTTACCGCTTCTTCAGCTATTTTAAGCGCTCTGGGGAGGTCGAGCAGGTCAAGTGCCACCTGCATCGGGGGGAAATTGGATTTTACCGTTGTCTTGCCTTTGGGGCCAGCTTTCGTTTTCATCTTCGCGGCCATCATCAACACCGCCTATCTGCCAAAAATTTTTTCATCGAGCTTGGTGACTACCTGGTTGTTCTCGTTAACATGCACTACCTTGGGCTGATAGCTTTTAAGCTCTTCCTCGCGTACCTGCGTGTAGGTAATGATGATAACGAGGTCGCCCTTTACTGCCAGGCGGGCGGCGGCGCCGTTCAAACAGATTTCCCCGGTGCCTTCTCCCCCCTCGATGGCATAAGTAGTAAAGCGGGCGCCGTTATTGATATTGAGCACGTGCACCTGCTCGTAGGGCAGGATATCGGCTTCTCTTAAGAGCTTCTTGTCAATAGTGATGCTGCCCTCGTAGTTGATATTGGCATCGGTGACGGTAGCCCGGTGGATTTTGCTCTTCATCATCATTCTCATTGGATTCTCCCTGAATTAGATTATTTTGCCTGTAATAATAATTCCAGTTCTTTGGCTTGTTCCTGGTTGATCGTGCCTTTGGCGGCAGCGATAGGAATTGTCTGCGACCCCAGTTCTCTGTAGGGGGAAAGTAATTCCGGCGTCTTTTCTTTAATGGTCTTAAGATGCTTGCTGATGGTGCCGCCGTCGCCGCGGGCGATGGGGCCGGTCAGGCAGCCGGGAATCCCTATCGTCTCGATGTTGTGCAGCGTGCCGCGGAGTAAAGGGATAAGCGCTTTGGTTGCCTGGTCCCGGGGGATAGAAAAGGTTTGCCAGAGGTCGGTGGACATTTTAACCAGGGTTACCAGGTAATTGCTGGCAAAAACAGCGGCGGCATGATAAGCGGCTTTGTCACCGGCTTTCAAGGTTATCCAGCTCCCGCCCAGGTCTTCGGCCATTTTCTTGAGCGTGGCCAGCAGCGGTTCCTCGGACTCGATGGAGAAAGTGGAACCGGGGATATTTTCGATAGCTTCCTGAATTCCGGCAAAGGTCTGGAGGGGATGAAATACGGCGGTCTGCGCCCCGGCTTTTCTGGCGGGTTCCAGGATACCGGTGGAATCGGCGCCGCTGCAGTGGATGACGCTCTGCTCCTGGTGCCATTTGATGCCGGAAGCTATTTTGTGTATAACGCCGTCCGGGGTGGTGATAAAAACGATTTTCGCCGCATCCGCTGCTGCCTGGGAGCTGTTAGCAATACGGCAGCTCTTTACCCGCGAAGCTAAATTTTCGGCGGCGGCAGAGTCCTGGTCGTAGACGCCTGTCACCTGATATCCCTGGCGGCTTAAGAGTACTGCCAGGGCGGTGCCCACTTTCCCGGCTCCTATAAAACTTATTGTATTGAGCATTGCGTCACCAAAACAAAAACCCTCTCGATTTGAACCGAGAGGGCACCGTTAAGACTCTTTGCTTTGCCGTCTCGGTCGTTTCTGATCCAAGCGACTTATTTCTTTTGTTAAGATATAAGCTCTGACTCACCGCCATAATGGTCGATGGTCATATTAATTTTAGCAGTATTTTATGCCGGTTGTCAATTAAAGTGAGTACACAAATAAATCACAATTGTCTTAAACGCCGGGAGAGTGATATAATCAAGCGTAGTTTTTTATAAAAAGAGGCCGGAAATAGAAATTATACCTTCTATAGACCTGCGGAACGGCAAATGCGTCCGCCTGTATAAAGGGGATTATCACCAGGAAACGGTCTTTTCTGATGACCCGCTGGATGTGGCTTTAAAATGGCAGTCCATGGGCGCGCCGCGCCTGCACATCGTTGACCTGGACGGGGCGGCCAGCGGAGAAATAGCCAACCTGGAAATCATCCAGAATATCACCCGTGCCATGTTGATACCGGTGCAGATGGGCGGCGGCATCCGCCAGATAGAGACCGTTGAAGGTTTGCTTAAAGCCGGCATTGACCGCGTGATACTGGGCACGGCCGCCGTGGAATCCCCCAATTTGATTGCTGAAGCCTGCAGTAAATACCGCGAATCGATAATTGTGGGTATTGATGCCCGCAGCGGGATAGTGGCGACGCATGGCTGGGTCAAAGACACCGGTATTACCGCCGTGGAATTCGCCAGGGCGATGATGCAGATGGGCGTCCGCCGCTTTATTTATACCGATATTGAACGGGACGGCACGCTTACGGAGCCTAATTTTACGGCTATCGGTGAAATGATAGAAGCCACCCGGCTTCCCATTATTGCCGCCGGCGGGATAGCCTCGCTAAACCATCTTAAGATACTGAAGAAACTCGGCACCGAGGGGGCTATCATCGGTAAAGCGCTTTATACCGGGGATATAAAACTAAAACAATCTCTTAATGAGATGGAACAACTATAGTCGAAGGATGAAAATAAGTGGGCATACTGAAATTCGATGCAAAAGGATTAATCCCCGCCGTAGTGCAGGATGCTGATACGGCTGAAGTCCTGATGCTGGGCTTTATGAATGAAGAGTCGTTACGCCGGACCATGCAGAGCGGAGAAGTCTGGTTCTTCAGCCGGAGCCGTCAGGAGCTGTGGCACAAGGGTGAGACTTCCGGCAACATCATTAAAGTAAAGGGTATCAAATATAACTGCGAGAATAATTCGCTGCTGGTAACCGCTTACCCCACCGGGCCGGTCTGCCACACGGGCAACAAGACGTGTTATTACCGTGAGTTGACGGAAAAAGATATCCTGTAAACTTAGGATGCTGCTCGGTCTGCCTCTTCCTTATCGACCTCTACCGCTTTGTTCAAAGCCGCTATCGCTACTTCGAGCTGTTTATCGTCGGGCTCACCGGTCGTCATTGACTGAATGAATAAGCCGGGAGATATAATAATTTTCATAAACCAGTTTTTGGTATGCTTGGCGCCAAAGTAGATGACCTCATAGCCAAGCCCCATGATAACCGGTAGCAAAAGAATGCGGGAAAGCACCATCAGCCATAAATCCGGCCTTCCCATAAAGGAAAAAACGATGATGGCGATGAGTAAAACAAGAAACAGGAAACTGGTGCCGCACCGGACATGATAACGGCTGTATGATTTGATGGCGCTGACTTCCATCGGCACGCCGGCTTCATATGCGTTGACCGCTTTGTGCTCGGCGCCGTGGTAGGCAAAGACCCGTTTGATATCTGGCATCATCCCGATAACTTTAAGGTAACCGAGGAAGAACGCCAGCCTGACCAGGCCTTCAATAACGGCAAATGTAAAGGTGTTGGGTAAATAGCTGTCTACCAGTTTTGTAAGAAATAGCGGCGCGATAAAGAATAACCCGACCGCCAGTATCACCGCAAAGGCCATCATCCCCCAGATAGCCTTGGTGGGTATTTCCTCCCCCTCTTCTTCCATCGCCACATTGGCGGAGTGTAGCAGGCTTTTTATACCCAGCACCATAGCCTCGATTAAGATAAAGACGCCGCGCACTAAAGGCGTGCGCCTGGCCCAGTTGGTGTGCATGGAAGGCGCCGGTTTGACCTCCAGCGCGATATCGCCCTGCGGCCGGCGGATAGCGGTGACAACGGAACTCCGCCCGCGTATCATTACGCCTTCAATTACCGCCTGGCCGCCGTAGTTATATTGCTTTTTGTTCGCCACTCTCAAAATCCCTCTCTAAACTTTCCCCCTTTCATAAAGGGGGGCACAGGGGTATTCTCTAAACAAAAAGGAGCTCCGTTTGGTACCGGGGCTCCTTCCTTTCTGGAATATGTCCTCTTTTAACCTTTGAGGTTATAACGCTTCTTAAACCGCTCGACACGTCCGGCGGTATCCATCATGCGCCGCTCACCGGTAAAGAAAGGATGGCAGTTGCTGCAGACTTCTACTCTCAACTCTTTCTTGGTCGAGCCCGTGGTAAACTTGTTGCCGCAGGAACAGATGACAACGGCGTCATCATAATATTTGGGATGAATTTTTTCTTTCATAGCTTTCAGCTGTTGTAAACGCTGACCTTTCTCCTGTTGTTGCTGGTCGGCTCGTATTTGACGATGCCGTCAATGGTGGCGAAAAGCGTGTAGTCTTTGCCTACGCCAACATTAACGCCCGGAATGATACGGGTGCCGTGCTGGCGTACCAGTATGGTGCCGGCATTGACCGTTTGCCCGGCGAATATCTTAATACCGAGCCGCTGGCTCTGGCTGTCCCGGCCGTTGCGGCTTTGGGCTGCTCCTTTTTTATGCGCCATCTTCTACTTTCTCCTCTGCCTTCTTGCGCCGCGTCGCCTTCTTTACCGGCTTGACATCTTCCGCCCCGGCGGGGAGGATTTTATCGATACTCAAACTGGTAAATTGCTGGCGGTGCCCGTTCTTCCGGCGGTAGCGTACTTTAGCCTTGTACTTGAAAACGATGATTTTATCGCCCCTGCCGTTTTGCTTGACCGTAGCCATCACCCTGGCGCCTTCGACTAAAGGTTTGCCGACCGTGATATTATCACCATCGGCCAGAAGGAGGACTTTGTCCAACTGAACGGAGCCGCCTTCTTCAGCCTCCAGCCGTTCGACTTCAATCGTCTGGCCTTCGGTTACTTTATACTGTTTGCCACCTGTTTCAATTATAGCGTAAATTTTCGGCCTCCCAAACTATACCAAACATTTATTGTATCAGATTCGTAGCTGTGCGTCAACACGCATTATTCCCGGTTTTCAGTCTGCGTCAGAACCGTTGCCCTGGGATAAAAACCGTACTTGCGGTAAAACCCTAACACTTCCTCATTACCGGCGGCTACGGCGATAGTTTTTACATTAGCTCTCTTGCCATCCATCCAGCTTATGGCATTTTTGATAAAATGCTCGCCGATGCCGCATTTCCGGTATTCCGCTTCGATAAATATGGATTCCAGCTCGCCGTGCTTCTTGGCGTCTACCGTGCTGACGCAATAGCCTATGAATTTACCGCTTTTTTTATCCTGCGCCATGTCTATCAGCATGGCGCCGTTTTTAGACTTCTCCAGCAATTCCGGCTTTCGTTTTTCCCAGCTCATCCGGTTGAAATGCTCTTTAAAGTTGACGGAACGTACCCGGTGGTGTTCGTTAAGTTTCCGCCACAGCGGCGCAATCATATCTATATTATTTTCATTCGTCTCGGTATAGCTAATATTGTCCCGGTTCTCCATAACCTAAAGCCTCTTGAGCAGGTTGTCCCATTCAACTTTAACCTTTTCCTTTAGCGCTTCCGGCGTGCCGTCATTCATGATAACCACGTTCGCCTTTTTAAACCGCTCTCCGTTGGTCATCTGGGATTTAATACGTTCTCTGGCCACTTCTTCATTATAATTAGACCGGCCTTTTATCCTCTGGATAACCGCCGTTTCCGGCGCGGCGATAACCCATATCTCATCGACCTGCCAGGCGCGTTCTGCTTCCAGCATGGCGGCGGCTTCCAGGACCATCACCTCAACGCCTTTACGGCGGTTTTCCCCGGTTGCTTTATCCACGATTTTGTCGATAGCCGGATGCACGATGCTATTGAGTCGTTTGAGGGCTTCGGGGCTGCCGAACACTATCTTGCCCAGTCGGGTGCGGTCGATTTCCCCGTCGGCGGCAAGAATCCCTTCCCCGAAGGCGTTTAACAGCTGTGGATATACTCCGCCGCCTTTTTTGTAGACTTCGTGACCCACTTTATCCAGGTCAATCACGGCGGCCCCCAGCGCTTTTAAGAACTGCGCCGCCGTACTTTTACCGCTGCCGATGCCGCCGGTAAGCCCGATGATTTTCATGAGATAGCCCTGTAATAATCAGAGTAAAAGATGCTTTATTATATTATATTTTCAAACAACAATATCAACCGGACAGAAAAATTCGAGAACGAAGGTGTTGTTTCCGCCGCTATCTCTCGAGTTTTTCCAGGCCGGCTGCCGGGTATCTGGCAGGGTGTCCGCTGCTTACACTTCAACAGAAATATCCGTGCCTTCTGCTTTTACCCTGTAAGAAGGCACGGGCTTAGGCGGCTTGAAGACTTTCCCGATAGCCGAAGCCATGCCGGAACCCTTCAGCCATCTGACATTTTTCCCATCCCGCAGGTCGAATTGTGAGCCGTGCAGCGGGCAGGTGACCACCGTGCCTTCCAGTGTTCCTTTAGAGAGGTCGCCCCCCAGGTGCGGGCATTTGTTGCCGATGGCGTAATAGTTGCTGCCGATTCTGGCTACCAGGATGTCCTGCCCTTCGATTGATACCTTCTTCATGGCTCCGTCAGCAAAATCGCTGGTTTTGCCCGCTGTTACGTATTTCCCCATATCTTCCCCCTTTCAGGGATAGCTTATGGATATCCCTGCTTTATTTTTCTTTTTCTTCTTTCAGCAGGTCGTTAAACACATCGATATGGTATTTTTCATTGTCTCTGATACGGATAAGCAGTTCTTTAATCCCGGCGTCATCCGTTTCTTTGGCAGCCTTGTCGTAAGCCGCCGCCACCTCTTTTTCTATTTTCAGGTCGGCCTTAAGCATATCCGCTGTTTTGGTGGACTGGTCCGGCTCCGTGTGCTCGATAGTAGGGTTCCCGCCGCTGCTTGCCATTTCCTCGGCCAGCCACCCGAGGTGCTGCATTTCATTGATCGCCTGGTCCTCGAACTGTTTTTTAGCCTCTTTATTTTTAGTCATGTAGGAATGGAACATATACTGCAAAACAACGGTATATTCATGCCCGATGCCCCAGTCCAGCGTCTTGGCGGTCTTGTCTCGGCGGTTGCCGCGGATATCTTTCAGCTTTTCTTTCTTGGCTTTCTCGATAAAGTGCTCGAACTTGCCGCGGTGCGCCTGCTCGTCCGCCAGTATACGCTTTAGCAGCCGTTTAATCTTGGGGTTATCAATGGCTTTGATATGCTGCTGATAGCTATCGATGGCGCCGCTTTCCAGCCCCACATCATTGGCCATCCACTCCGGCACTGCTTTACCGGCCATGTTCTGCGTGCCCCTTTTCAGGCTGGGTTTACCGCCAAGCCCGACGATGGTTTCCGCCAGCCAGTCCAGATGACGCATTTCATCCCTGGCGATAGCCTCGATTTCACAGGCCGTTTCGCCTTCGCCCATAGCGTAAGCGTGGGTCAGATACTGTATGATGGCGCCATGCTCATCCTGGAGGTCCAGATTAAGCAGTTCGATTATCTTTTTCTTGTCCATGGTTGCACTCCTCAATATTCCAGCAGTCTTTTTTCGCCTTCTAGCTTTTTAATATGCAGTATCAGCGCTATTCCACTTTTTTAAAGTCGCTCTTGGCGGCTCCGCAAAGCGGGCATACCCAGTCATCCGGGAGCTTCTCAAAAGGCGTTCCCGGCTTTACGCCGCTATCGGGGTCGCCGAGGGCGGGGTCGTAAATATAACCGCAGACAGTACATTCCCATTTAGACATGTTGCTACCTCCTCATTTTTCTTTGGCGATATAGCTGGGCGCGGATTTCGGCGTCGTGCCGCGTTTTACCTGATGATAGTATTCATAGGTCATGCATGGAATGTCGTTCAGCACTTCGGCCTCAACGATTTTGCCGATGAAAATGGTGTGCGTGCCGGCGTCTATGGACTGCAGCACTTCCGCTTCAAAATAAGCCGAGGTATTATCCAGAATCAACGGCGAGCCGGTCTTGCCGACCTTATAATTGATGCCTTTGAATTTATCGGTATCTCGTCCGGACTTGAATCCGAAATTCCCGATAAAGGGCAGGGGGGTAGCTTGACATAATACTGATACGGCAAATGCCTTGCTGTTTTTGATATACTCATGCGTCAGGTTTTTTTGATTGATGCTGACGGCAACGGTAGGAGGCTCGGAGGTTATCTGCATTACCGAATTGGCGATTTGCGCGTTGAGTTTGCCGTCCTTATGTGAACCGACGACGTACATCCCGTAGCTGATTTTATAAAGGGCACTTAAATTCATCATGCCTCCTGTCACATTACTTCTTTTTCGCTAGCTTCCACCGCTTTCTTCAGCTCTGCGCTCAACATCGGGGGCAGCCCTTCGATATCGACACGCAGGAACCCCCTGACGATAGACGCCGTAGCTTCATCCCTGGTCAGGCCGCGCGCCATTAAATATTCCACTTCTTCTTCAGCGATTTTCCCTACCGCCGCCTCATGAGAAAGGTCAATGCCGGCCAGGTTCCCCTTAAGCTCCGGTATCGCGTAAATCGAGCCTTTTTCCCCCAGTATCAGGCCGCGGCACTCCAGATGCCCTTTGACATCCGGGGCATTGCCTTCGATATAGCCGCGGGCGGTGATGTCTCCGCCGGTGGTAATGGCGCGGGACACGACTTCCGTGCGGGCGTTCCTGGCTTCCAGGAAAACGCGGGACCCTACATCCAGGCTGGAGCCTTTACCGGCAACGAGAATGCTGTTAAATCTGACCGTAGAATTTTCCCCCACGCACCTGGCGGTGGGATACATCTGCAACGATTCCACCGGCTTCATGAGGATGTAGTTGCTCATGAAGAGACCGCCGTCTTCAATAATCGTGGTAGTGCGAGGACGCACGCCGATTTCCGGGTTCCACGTGTGTATCATCGTAAAGGTTACCTTAGCGCCTTTTTTAATAAAGAACTCGGACACGCCGATATGCAATCCGGGCTCTTCACGGGAACCGGCGGCACAGCCGGTGATGATGTGCAGTTCCGAACCTTCTTCCGCAATGATAATGTTATGGACATTCTGTATCAGTTTGGATTTTTCCAGGTAGAGACAGGCCTGCACCGGGAACACCGTTTTCTGCCCGGCCAAAGCCCTTATAAAGTACCCGTCGCTTTCATGCAGTTCAACGTTGGCGGTGTATTTATCCGCATCCGGAGATACGGCTTTCCACATATAATCCGTCAGCCAATCATATTTCTCCAGCGCCCGGCTGGTGGACATAACTTCAACGCCTTCCTGCTTGGTAGAAAAATGGACGGGCGTATTATCCATCTGTAAAAAAGTACCGGACCTCTGGCCGGGGTCGTCCAGTATTACCCCGGAATTAAGCATGATTTCCTTGGTATCACGGGGAAGGGTGGAAGGGTCTTTAGTGTAGGCGCGTTTTTCCGCCTCACCGGAGAATTTTTTTAAATCTATATCTTCACCAAAAGCGGCTGGCTTATTGACGGCGGCTTTAGCTTTATCCTGAAAAGTCTTGGAGGTCTTGTTATTGCTCATGTAACGGCACTCTCCCCAGATAGCATTTGATACACTCGTTATAGCCCTTTTCCCGGATGGTCGCCAGCATTTCATGAGGGTCGCCCACGCAGCCGATGGTGCCGTCACACATGACATAGCCCGTGCGGGCGTTTACATAGTCGAGGATATGCCCGGTGTGAGTGATAATCAGCCCCATGCAGCGCCTTTCCGCAATCGGGCAGTTCTTTTCCAGCAGGTCGTTCATCATCTCGCCGATAAGCGCGATGTTCACCAGGTCGACTCCTGATTCCGGTTCGTCCAGCAGTGTCAGGTCCGGCTTTTGCGCCAGCAGCTGCATCAGCTCGGAGCGTTTTATTTCCCCGCCGGAAAAACCGTAATTGATGTCCCTCTCCATAAAGTCTTCCAGGTTGGCTCTTTCCGCCAATTTAGCGATGGTGCCTTCGTCCTCCCGGCCCTTAAGGCAGGCCGCCACCATATCGCGGGTCTTGACGCCCCGCACCACCGGCGGCCGCTGGAAAGACATCCCGATACCCATGCGCGCCCGTTCATCCACGCTTAAGTTGGTAATGTCTTTTTCCTTGAAGTAGATACTGCCTTTGGTGATTTTATACTTGGGGAAACCCATAATCGCCATGAGCAGGGTGCTCTTGCCCGCCCCGTTGGGCCCAAAGAGAACGTGCGTTTCACCGTTTTTGATTGTCATGTTGATATCATGGATAATCTCTTTCCCCTCCACCGCCACGGATAAGTCCTTGATTTGCAGCATGTCTCTTACCTCTTACCGGAGATTTTTTGAATATTGTTACCCGCCGTCGACAGATGTATGTTCCGTCTTGGCAAAATATTGCGCCGGGTCCTGGAGAAACTCGTAATAATCCTGGAGCACCCGGTGATGCTCATATTCCTGACCGGCCAGCGCATCGTACAGCTGCTTTTCCGCCGGGAAGGTAGTTTTAGAGCTGCGCTCCCGGTAAAAATCCAGCGTCTTGTTTTCCATCCCCATCGCCGTTTTGACCGCATCGAGTTCTTCTGGCATGGCGTTAACGTTCTTATCTATTTTCTCCATGGCGACGGCAAATACCGTTCTCAATTCTTTGCCATGGTCGGGGGTGAATTTAACTTCAGGCCATTGCTTTTTGTTCTTTATCTTGTCATAGATATCCTGGAACACTTTGCGGTGGACATCTTCTTCCGCCGCCAGCTTTTTCAATAACTGGCTTCCCAGTTTGTTCCGGCTGGCCTGGCTCGCTTTCAGGTAGAATTCCTTGCCGTCTATTTCCATTTTAAGAGCTGTTTGCAGCCCTGCCAGGGTCGCATCCTGTTCCTGCGGCATGGTTGAACCTCCTCTTTCTATTAATAGCAGTATAGCATATAATCATCAAGGCTGATGAATAGCGGATTTACAGGTCTTTTTTCATCTGCTCGTATTGCTCGCGGTTTATCTCGCCCCTGGCGTAGCGCTCTTTGGCGATATCCAGAGGAGTTTTATTGCCGGAAGCAGCGCCGTGGCCGGTCATTTTCCTTACCGCCCAAACCACCAGCCAGATAACGCCGCCCCAGAACAAAACCATAAATACCATACCTATTAACATCCACCAGGCGCCAAAATCACCCCAGTACATCATGTTTTTCCTCCCTGCCTGTAACCTGACAGGCGGCTTTTTGTATTTAAATAATAACCTTAAAACATGTTTTAACATGTGAGAAATATCACATGAAAAGCCTTTTTTATTACTTAGAATTTAACTGAAACGGCAGGAGGAGGAATATATGAAAACATTGAAGTCTATCGGTATTATTGTCGTGATTCTGGGAGTGGTGGGGTTTATTATCGGCGGGGTATTTCTCGGGATGGGCATCGCCAAGAACAAACTCATCGTGGATAGAATGAATATTGAAAAGGTATCTTTAGCCGTAGACCCCAATAATCCGGATGTTTATACCCAGATTAACAACGCTGCCGATGCTCAAAAAGCGGCGGACACGATTGCCGAACACCGGCGCTCTATCGCGCCTACCTATCAGGACCTGCTGGCCGGCGGGCGTTTCGACCCCACCAACCCCCAGCATTTAACTTATTCCCAGGCGATGAACCTGGAGAACTATCTGTATATGGCCGTGATGGCTTTCGGGTTGGTACAGGTCACCGAGGCGGCCGGCGGCTTTATGCTGATCATGGGAATCGCTCTGTTCTTAATCGGGCTGGCGTTTTACCGTATCGGTAAGACAAATCCCCAACCCGCAGCGTCATAGTTAGGCAGATTCGTTCTATGTTATACTGGTACTTGCTGAAAATACTGCATAAGAGGAGAGAGGATAACCGTGGCTAGAAAAGTAAGTCTCACCGTAAACCATAACCGGATTGATATGATAGAGTTCGTCGAATCATATGTCTATCACGTTACCAGCGGCATCCTCGCCAGTCTGAAAGACACCGGCGAGATTAAGAAGCTGGCGCTGGATATTGATGACACCGGCGACGTGAAGATAAATCTTAACGGCAAGGATGTGCCGCTAAGCATCTTCCCCGTAGAGATAATCAAAAACACGCTGGCGGGGATGGTGTCCAATTTGAAAGGCGTCAAAGGTGGACTGAAGACGCTTCAGATAAAAATCGAACAGTAGGCGTCTTCAGGCGTTAGTCTCGCAGAGCTTGATACTGCCCCACACCCCGATATCGCCGCCCATGATAATAACGATGCCTTTCAGCCCGCTGATGTTCCGGCCTGCTTCGATGGCCGGGTTGATATCGGCGGGCTTGTTTATCCGGTTGCATATTGAAGTCGCCGCCGCATCGGCTAAAATAGCCGAGGGCGCAATGACCACTACTGCGTCCGCTTTCCCGTAGCTCAAGGAATGTCCCACCGTCCCCGATGACGTGCAGATTCCCAGCGGCGTGTCCGGCGGGCTTATTTCCAGCCCTATTTTACCGGATAAAGGCGAATCCCCGGCAAAAATCCCCACCACTTTTTTACGGTCGATTTTCAGGAAAATATCCCCGCCGTTTTCGATGATTATTTCCGGGGAAAACTCCAATAATTCCCGTCCCGCAAATTCCGCTATCGCCCCGGCCACCGCCGCCATCGGGCCTACGTTGGCTTTATGCCCGGCTTCAATCATTTCTCGAACGATGTGGGGGGCATGCTCCTGTACCGGCAGCGGCTTTAGTGAAGTTTGGAAATCCGGGTTTTGCAGGATATACCGTTCCAGTTGTGCGCGGTATTTCAGCACCAGGCGGCGGGCTTTTCTTTGCAGGTTGGAGGCTGCCCTGATATATAAATCGGTCTCTTTGACCGTTACGCTGAAAGCCGCCAGGTCTTTACTTTCAATCCAGTGGCGGTAGGTCCTGGGCTGGTAGGCATCTTCTTTCATCTAGGCTGTTTCTTGCAGATTCTTCCGCTTGCTTTTAGCTATATAAAATATAACGGCACCCGCGATTAACACCATGAAAAAAACGCCAATGATTTTCCCGTAAACCGGCATTACCGGCGAGAATAAAGCTATTAATAGAGGGGTCAAAAACCATAGCAAAACGACGATGAGGATATCAAGCGCAAGATTGATTATCCTGCCAATCATGTAAATACCTCCTTCCAGACTAGAAATGCACTTCCATCGCCCGGGGCGGGCAGGCGGGAATACATAAGCCGCAGGCAATGCACTTGGCATTATCGAACTTTACCAGCCTGGTCTTGGTATCGAGGCTGAAAGCGCCGGTGGGGCAAACGGTCACGCAGGCGCCGCAGTGCGTGCAACGGTCTTCGTTGCGCGTTACGTCCTGTCCCAGCGATTGTATTTTCACGCCGCCTTTCAGCAAAAACTCGATGCCTTTGTCGTATTCGGCCTGGTTGCCTTTCAGTTCCAGCACCATCAGTCCTTCCTGTTCCGGCGTGATGGAAGCCTTGAGGATATTGAACTCCAGGTCGAAGTCTTTGACCAGGCGGTAGATTATCGGGCGGTCCACCATACGCTTGGGGAAACGCAATACAATCCTTTTTGTAATCGGCATGGCTTACACCTCTTGTCTATTCTTCAATCGGCCGCTCGTTGAGTTTCTTGAAAGTTACGCCGGAATTAATGCCGGGCAGCGGCTCGACCGGCTCGGTCAGGAAAAATTTTCCGTTCTTTATCCAGTCTTTAAGAATGGTGGCGATTTCCACCGCCTTGGGGTAGCTGGAACGGGAAGCGGTGGGTACCTCTTTCCCTTTTATTTTTATTTTACCACTCTTCAGTTCTGCGTAGGTAACCTCGCCGAGCGTATCCGGCTTTAGCTGCGGGAAAGCATCGGAATAATCGATTATCTGGGCATAAATCTCCGTGTCCGTCACCGTGGTATATTCCAGGATTTCTTCATCGAGGATGGGTATCGGCACGCCGATGCCTACTGTTAAACTGCACCCGTAACCGAGGACGGATGCCCCGACCAGCCAGCGCGGGCTCATCTGCTTCATGTCGCCGATGACCGCCAGCGTTCCGGCGCCTTCTTTAGGCACGCCTTTTTCCGTGCGGGGCACGTCCGCCGTATGCTGCGTCCCGTGCCAGGCAATCAGCCCCGTGCCGCCGCCCAGGAATATCCGGGTGCCGATGCCGATGGTCTTGTAATAGGGGTCGTTGAAGAGGGGAGATAATTGCCCCGCCGAGCTGTAGTTGGCATTGCCCATCTTTGGCTTCAGCACGCCCATATAGGTATATATCGTTTTATCGGAGGTATTCACGGCCACATTGTAGTTCTGGTAAGCGTTCCTGATATTGAAAAGCGTCGCCTGGTTGAGGTCTTTAATGTTTATCCAGGTTTCCAGCTTCTTCCGGGGATAGCAGTCCGTCCCGTAGGCCGTGGCTGACAGCCGTATGTCTTTGCCCGCCACCAGCTCCTCGATGACATGGCCGCCCCCATAATTGAATTCTCCAGGATGCACGCGGTTACGCGGGTCGTCATCCGGCAAAGCGCCCGCCCCGAGGAACAGGTCCGCCGCCGCCAGTCCGGTATAAGCCGGGACATCGTTAAGATACGTGCGGCCGCCGCCCAGTTTTATGCGCGGTTTGGCATGGCCGATATTGAAATACGCGCCGGACGAGCACATTATCCCGAATGTCCCCGTCGTCACCACGTCCACTTCCCGGGCGGCTTGTTTGATGCCTTTTTCCCGGGCGAAATCGATGATCTCCTCGGCGGTAAAGACCACCGCCTGGCCGGTTTTTATTTTTTCGTTGATTTCCGCGATTGTTTTAGCCACGTTATCAAGTCCCTTCGTGTCAGAATTTTAAAGCCGGGATTACATAACATTTTAGCAGAGCATGAGCTTCAATACAATATTTTCCAGCCGGTACGCTTTCAAGATTAACAAAAAGGACAAAACCCTCTTCACATTTCCCCTCATCCCCCCTATACTGTAAACGCCCCTTTCTTTCTTGTCACGCTGGAGCGCAGCGAATGGCCAGGGATAGCCTTTGCCAATCCCCCCCCTCTCCGTGGACGGAGAGGGAGCCGGAGGGTGAGGTTCTCCCCTCTTTAACAAAGAGGGATTAAGGGAGATTTCCTACTGTACCTTAACAACATAGTATCGTCCCTCTCCCTGCCCGTAAACTATCACCCCTGCCGCTTTACCTCTCCCTTGATGGGTGTTGTATCAAAAATGTCCATACTATTGTCATTCTGACCCCGATTTGCATCGGGGTCAGAATCCGTAGCTACTTTGCCGGGCGCGGATTCTTCGTCGTTTCACTCCTCCAGAATGACTAGCCCCATTGATGGGAGAGGGATAAGAGGGAAAAAGGTCGGTCGGGTATTTTAACCAAACGAATCAAGCTAAGTAAAGAAAATAGATGAAAAATTCACCAAACGAATCGAGGCTATATTACATAAAACAAATAAAAATCGATACACGCTCAAAATGAAGCTGGGTTTAACATAATTCAAATAATCGGCATTCAGCTTCAGCCCAAAGCTAAATAAATAATAAAAAATATTTTTAAGCCCTTTTTACAAAACGAATAGCTCCGCCGCTCTGCCTTCATCCCTCTTTTATTTTCCCGCTCATCCTGTTGAAGCGCTCTCCGGTATAAGCTATAATCAAAAGTGAACCCCCTTTTTACAGGAGAGTTAACTTTGTACAGGACACACACCTGCGGTTCCCTAAGTAAAAGCGATATTGGCAAGCAAGTATCATTAGCCGGCTGGGTCAACCGCCGCCGCGACCACGGCGGCCTGGTCTTTATCGACCTGCGGGATAAAGAAGGCATCGTGCAGACCGTTTTCAACCCGGCGATATCCCCGGCCGCCTTAAAAACCGCCGAGGAACTGCGCAGCGAATACGTTATTACGCTCACCGGCGAGGTTGCCCAACGTCCCGCCGGTACGGAAAACACTAAAATCCCCACCGGCGATATTGAGATAATCGTCAGGGAAGTGGAAATCCTCAATACCTCTAACACCCCTCCTTTTTACATTAACGAAGAGGTGGCAGTGGATGAGAACGTCCGCCTCAAATACCGCTACCTGGATATCCGCCGCCAGCATTTGAAAGAGAATCTGATTCTGCGGCACCGCGTCACCAAATTTTTCCATGATTTCCTGGATGCTCGCGGCTTTACCGAGGTGGAAACGCCTATCTTTGTAAAAAGCACGCCGGAAGGCGCCCGTGATTACCTTGTGCCGAGCCGCGTGCACCCCGGCGAGTTTTATGCTTTGCCCCAGTCCCCCCAGCAGCTTAAACAGCTTTTGATGGTGGGCGGGATGGAAAAATACTACCAGCTGGCCCGCTGCTTCCGCGATGAAGACCTGCGCGCTGACCGCCAACCGGAACACACGCAAATCGATGTTGAAATGAGCTTCGTTAACCGCGAGGACGTGCTCCGTTTGTTGGAAGAGATGTATACCGCCCTGGCCAAAACGGTTAAACCTGAATATAAGGTTGTTACCCCGTTCCCGCGCCTTTCCTATGCTGACGCTATGTTGCGTTATGCCTCGGACAAACCGGATTTACGCTATGGCCTGGAAATAGGCGAGCTTTCCGATATTGCGTCCAAAACGGATTTCGCCGTGTTCAAGAATGTAATCCATAACCAGGGCGTCGTCCGCGGGTTGGCCGCGCCCGGCTGCGGCGAATATACCCGCCACCAGCTGGAAGAGCTTAATCAGCTGGCCGTGAGCGCTGGCGCTAAAGGGCTGTTGACCATCTCGCTGGGCGCGCCGGGCGGCACTTTGGAAGACCTGACACCGGAGATGGTCAAGTCCGTGGCGTCCAAATTCATCACCTTCGAGCATATCAAGGAAATGGCTAAGCTTTGCCAGGCGACCAAAGGCGACCTTTTACTGGTGGTTGCCGGAGAGCCGGAAAAAATTTACCCGGCGCTTGATGCGCTGCGGCGTGAAATCGCCGCGCGCTTGAACCTCGCCGATCCTGATACGCTGTTATTTGCTTTTATCATTGATTTTCCGTTAATTATCCGCAACCAGGAGACGGGACGCTGGGAGGCGGCCAATAACCCCTTCACCCATCCCAAAGATGAGGATTTACCGCTGCTGGATAGCGCCCCGGATAAAGTACAGGGCAAGAACTACGACCTTGTCTGCAACGGGTGGGAGCTTTCCAGCGGCAGCATCAGAATCCACCGCTCGGCATTGCAGCGGAAAATTTTAAAAATATTAGGCTATGATGACGAAAGAATCAACCGGCTTTTCGGGCACATGCTGGAAGCCTTCGATTACGGCGCGCCGCCGCACGGCGGTTTCGGGGCCGGTATCGACCGTACGACTATGGTGCTGGCCGGAGAGACCAATATCCGGGAAGTAACGGCTTTCCCCAAGAACCAGGCCGCCATGGATTTGACCTTTAACGCGCCGTCGCCGGTGACCGAGGCGCAGCTCGCAGAATTACATATTCGTCTGCGTGACGAATAGTTGGTTTGGAGGAACATTGAAAGTAATTAAGGAAAAAGAAGAAAACAGGCAGGCGTTTATCACTGTTGAAATGGAGCCTGCCGACATGGAAGAAGGGATGCAGGACGCCTACCGTCACCTGGTGCAAAAAGCCGATATTCCCGGCTTCCGCAAAGGGAAAGCCCCCCGGGCGGTAGTGGAACGCACTTTAGGCAAAGGCCGGATGCTGGAAGAAGCCATCGACCACATGATACCGGAAGCTTACGAGAAGGCGTGTAAAGAACAGAATATTGTGCCTTATGCTCAACCCCAGGTAGAAATAACCAAAGCCGACCCCCTGGTGTTTAAAGCCGTCGTGCCTTTAGTGCCTACGGTGGAACTGGGAGATTATCAGGGCATCCGCCTGGAGCCGGAAATATCTGAAGTTAAAGCAGAAAACATTGATTCCGTCATGGAAGAGCTGCGCCATCAGCACGCCACCTGGGAACCGGTCGACCGGCCGGTTGAATATAATGACCTGGCGGTAATCGATATCAACGCCGACGATGATGAAGATAAACCGCTGGTCAAGAAAGCCTCATCGCAATATCAGGTGTTGAAGGACTCGCTTTCCCCCGCGCCCGGTTTTGCCGCGGAACTGGTTGGCATGAAAAAGGGGGAATCCAAGGAGTTCGACCTTACGTTCCCGGAGGATTACCCCAGCAAACAGGTTGCCGGCAAGAAAGCCCATTTTAAGGTAAAACTGCACGAAATTAAAGAGGAAAAGCTGCCGGAGCTGAATGATGACTTCGCCCAGCAAATCTCCACAGAGTTCAAGACCGTGCAGGATGTGCGCAACGAGGCGGAGAAAAGCCTGAAACTCCGGGCGGAAGAAAATGCCAGGATGAACCATGAAGAAAAGGTCATCAATACCGCCGTCGAGCAATCCAAGATAGAATACCCGCCGGTGGTTATCGACCTTGAGATAAACCGCATACTCAACGACCAGGACCGGCAGATGCAGATGGCCGGGCAGACTATCGATGACTACTTGAAAAGCATTAACAAGACGGCGGAGCAGCTGGTGGAAGACCTGCGGCCTATCGCCACGCGTAATGTCGCCGCTTCCCTTGTCTTGAGCAAGATTGCCGAGACGGAGAAGATAGAAGTAACTGAAGAAGAGATAATGAACGGCATCAACAACATGGTACGCGGCATCAGCCAGGATAAGCAGGATGAAATGCGGAAGCTGCTGGACACGCCGCAGACCCGCCAGTCTTTGACCCAGACGCTTAAAACCCGCAAAGTTATCGAGCGTTTGACGGACATCGCCAAAAATAAAGGCGAAAAAGCAGAGGAGCAAAAGGAGGAGGCAAAATGAATATCAATCCATTGAATGTTATTCCCGGTGTGGTGGAAAGCGGCCCCAGAGGCGAAAGAATGTGGGACTTATACTCCATGCTTCTGAAAGAGCGCATCATCATGCTTTTCACGGCCATTAACGACCAGGTGGCCAACACGGTTATCGCCCAGTTGCTCTATCTTGACAGAGAAGACCCGGATAAAGATATCAACATGTACATCCAGAGCCCCGGCGGTCAAGTCACCTCCGGCCTGGCTATTTATGATACGATGCAGCTGGTACACTCACCTGTCTCTACAATCTGCGTGGGCCAGGCGGCCAGCATGGCTACCGTGCTGCTTTGCGCCGGGGCCAAGGGCAAGCGTTTCGCGCTGCCTCATTCCACCATCCATATGCACCAGGCGCTCGGCGGCGTGCAGGGTCAGGCCTCTGATATGGTCATTGCCGCTAAAGAAATCGTCAGGGAGAACGATATTATCAAGGGAATTCTGTCCAAGCATACCGGCCAGCCGCTGGAAAAAATCACCCATGATACCGACCGTGATTTCTTCCTGGATGCAGACCAAGCCAAGGACTATGGCCTGGTCGATGAAGTACTGTCCAAGCCCTCGGTGGATAAAGACGGTAAAGGTAAAAAATAATAACAGTCTGTCATTGCGAGTACTTCCGCTCATGGCGAGCTTGTCGAACCATCGCGGCCCGTGCTAATCCGTTCCCTCGTAATGATTAACTTAGTTTATCCTGCACCATCTCATTGATATCCCCGGTGAGGTCATAACCTTTACACAACCGGCCGGCAGCGTCCACCACCTGCCGGTCTTTGGTTATCCTTACCCGGCCTTCGCTGAACGCTTTGATGGTAGCAATGGTCAGCGGCACTTCCCGCACCGCCCCGTATTCCCGTATCTTTTTAAATAAAGAGTTTTCCTCGCCTTCTTTGGCTTTGATATCCGCCGCTGTTTGCCCCTTGACCTCCTCCCAGAGTTTATCGAAGGCTTTTCCCCGGATAGGGAAGGTGCAATAGGTAGCCGTGGGGCCCATATCCAGTTCCGGTATCGCCACGTGCATCTTGATGCCCTGGGTATCTGCCTGGTCGTCGATGAGTTTCCATATCACCTGCTGCCAGGTGCCGGCTGGGCCGCCCGGCGCCGCCGGATGCAGGTTGATGATTTCATATTTGTCGCACATGACCGGCGTAGTAATCAGCATGAAACCCGCCAAAACTACCAAATCAGGGCGGAATTTATCGAGCATCTTGAGCACATCGTTATCGTAATCGATACGCCACTGCGGCAGCGGCTCATTAGGGTCGGGATTGGGCAAATTTCTCGATTTCCGGTATCTCTGGTAGGAATAGCTGACCAGCGGGATGCCGTAGTCCTTGACCATGTCCAGATACTGGTCGGTAGGTTCGGTCTCGCCGCGTTCACGACTGCAAAAAACGAATTCGATTTTAGCGTTAAGCTCGCCGGACTTAATGGCATCCTGCGTTGACTTGAGCAACCCCCTGGAACCCGCGCCCCTGCCTGTGGAAAACCAGCCGATTTTATATTGTTTAGCCATAGCTACTCCGTCTTAAGAAATTTGCCTTTGATTTTGGCCCAACCGCTGAATAGATGCACGAACATGCCAGACCTTTTGCCGTGTATTTTCCCCTGCGCCACCGATTTCAGGAACTCTTCTTTAGTATTAAAGTCCGGGATTTCTATGTAAGCGTTGCCGATTTCAAAAATGGAATGAGCATCGCTGCCGGCGCCGCCGGGTATATGATGACTCTCCGCGAACGCTTTGGCTTTATTGGTGTTGGCGGGAAAGGGGCTGCGCGAATTGAGCACTTCCATCAGGTCGATGTCTGCGGCAATTTCATCGATTATCTTATCTTTCAGCGCCGAGCCGCGTATCGTTTCAAAGGGGTGGGGGATGTTGACCAGCCCCTCCTGTTCCCGGATACGCTTTACCGCTTCCTGCGGCGTGATGCCGCTGGGTATCGTTTCTTTAAGGAACATCCCCATGATTTCTCCATGGGTGGTGAGTATTTCTTCCGCCACGATAACCTTGAACGGGGCAATCTTTTGCATTTCCAGCCCGCCTTCCGCTGTGCCGTGGTCCGCAATGGCGATGCAATTTATTCCCAGCTGTTTACACCGTTCTATAATCTTATCCAGCGGCGTCTGGCAGTCCATGGAATAACGGGTGTGGATATGCAAATCTGCTTTTAACAAGATATTTCTCTCTTTCTTTCCTAGCTGTCATGCTGACCCCGATGTAATCTGGGGAAGAATCCGTAATCTTAACGGTATGCTGCTTTCCTTGCCTTGTTCAGCGGCACCGCTTTACCTTCTTCCATGATGACCGTATCTTCGATACGCACGCCGCCCCAGCCGGTAAGGTAAATACCCGGCTCCACCGTGAAAACCATGCCCTCTTTAAGCCTGTCTTTGGAATTGGGGCTAAGACGCGGCTGTTCGTGTTCGGCCAATCCCACGCCATGCCCCAGAGAATGCCCGAAGGCTTCCCCGTAACCCGCCTCGTTTATTATCTCTCTGGCGATGTTATCCGCTTCGGCTCCGGTCATGCCTTCTTTTATTTTTTCGGTTGCGGTTGTTTGCGCTTTAAGAACGGTGTTATAGACTTTTTTAAATTTGGCGTTCGCCTTGCCCACGCAGACGGTACGTGTTATATCGTTGGCATAGCCATGATATTTCCCGCCCATATCAATGACAATCGGTTCGCCTTCATGGATAACGCGGTCGGAGGGTTTGGCGTGGGGCAGGGCGGCGTTAGACCCGGACCCGACGATAACCGGGAAAGCCAGTCCTTCGCTGCCCATTTCGTGCAGCGTTTTTTCCATTTCCCAGGCCACCTGCTTTTCCGTCATGCCGGCTTTGATGTGCTTTTCTACTTCCTCGAAAGCGGCATCGGTGATGGCCGCGGCTTTTTTCATCAGTTCTATTTCCTCTGGCTCCTTAACCGACCGTATAGCTTCCACAAGATGGCTTAAAGCCACCATTCTCACCGCCGCCTGCTTTTTTTTCAGCGCGTTGCGTAGCGCCCGGTGTATTTCATAAGTTACGTCCCCGCCTTCAAACCCCAGGCTTTTAATGCCGAGTCCTTTCAGTATATCGGGGAATATTTCTATAAAGCTGCCGGATACTTTAAAAATCTCAAAATCAGGCGCTTCCTGCTCCGCCTGCTCCCAGTAGCGGGAATCCGTGGCTAATATCGCTTTTCCCCCGGTTATTATCAGATAGCCCGCCGTGCCGTCGAAGCCGGAGAGATACCGGCGGTTGGTCTCTTGCGTAATGAACATGGCATCAATCTGTTTTTTTACCAGCACGGCGCGCAATATATGAAGCTGTTTATTCATCCTTGATTTTTCCTTTTTGCGCCAGCGGGTGGGCGGCGAGGTAAATCTTGCGCGCCCGGCCCTGTGTCACGTGGGTATAAATCTGTGTGGAAGATAGGTCAGCGTGGCCCAGCAGCTCCTGTACCACTTTCAGGTCCGCTCCTCCGTCCAGCAAATGCGTGGCAAAGGTATGGCGCAGCTTGTGCGGGTGGACTCTTTTATTAATAGCCAGAGCGTATCTTTTTAACAGCTTCTGGACTCTTCTGGCTAGTATCCTTTCACCATAACGGTTGATAAACAGTGCATTATTCTTTTTCCCGCCCAAAAGCACTTTTCTCCCGTCATTGATATAGTTCGTTAAAGCCTCGGAGGCCGCGTGCCCAATCAATACAATCCGCTCTTTAGCCCCCTTGCCCCACACCCGGATTTCATTTGTATCCAGATTAATGTCTTCCAGGTTCATGCTGACCAGCTCGCTGACGCGCATGCCGGAGGCGTAAAGCAGTTCCAGTAGGGCGCGGTCGCGCTGCCCCGGCGGTCTGGTCAGGTCCGGCGCTTCCACGAGTCGTTCGGCTTCTTCCAGCGTCAAGAAAGCGGGCAGGCGTTTATCCAGTTTGGGGGAGGATATTAAAGCGGCGGGATTTTTATGGACGATTTCCTCACGCATCAGATAGCGGAAGAACGACCGCAAGGCGGACATGTTGCGGGCGATACTGGAACGTGCGAATTTCTCTTCGTTCAGGCGGTTCAGATAACTGCGTACCAGCATCTTCTCTACTTTTACCGGCGTCCGGATGCCGCTTTCCCGCGCAAAATTAGAGAAATTCCCCAGGTCCCGATTGTAGTTGCGCACGGTATACCGGGAAGCGTTACGTTCCGCTTTCAAATAGTCCAGGAACTGCAGCCTGTATTTTTCCCAGTAATCTTTCATATATTATTTATTTTCCGGCCGCCGCTTCCTTGCTTTCCTCCGGCGCTTTGCCCTTATAGCCGCACTTGGTGCACCAGGCCTGTTTGCCATGTAAAGTCAGCAGACCGGCACACTGCGGGCAGGACTGGGGTAAAGGCTTAAAATTGGTGATAAATTTGCAGTCGGGGTAGCCGGTGCAGCCGTAGAACGTGCGCCGCTTTTTGCTGACCCGCTGGATAAGGTCTTTACCGCATTCGGGGCACTTCGCGCCCACCTTGACCTGGAACGACTGTGTGTACTTGCACTCCGGATAGCCGCTGCAGGCGATAAACTTTCCGAAGCGCCCGGCCTTGACCAATAACGGCTTGCCGCATTTGGGGCACATGTCTCCCGTCGGCTCTTCCGGTAGCTTGACTCTTTCCGCCGTCTTGACGGCCTCTTTCAGGTCTTTGTCGAAAGGCTCGTAAAAATCCTGAATAACCTGCGGCCATTTGCGCTCGTTATCGGCGATGTCATCGAGCTCATTTTCCATGTCCGCGGTAAACTTGACATTGATGATGTCCGGAAAGTGCTGCACCAGCAGGTCGTTAGTGGCAAACCCCAGGTCGGTGGGCTGGAAGACGCCTTTGACCTTGGTAACGTAATCGCGTTCCTGTATCGTGGAAATGGTCGGGGCGTAGGTGCTGGGCCGCCCGATGCCGAATTGTTCCAGTGTTTTTACCAGCGTGGCCTCCGTGTAGCGGGACGGCGGCTGGGTAAAGCGCTGGTCCGGATATACCCCGAGCATATCCAGCACATCGCCTTTAGCGAGCTTGGGGAGAGATACCTTGCCTTCGTCTTCGGCTTCATCCTGGCCCTCGCTGTAAAGTGTGATAAAGCCGGGGAAAGTATTGATAGATGCCGCCGTCCTTAATAAATACTTATTGTGGTTCTGGGCCTCGATGTCAACGGTCGTATTATCGAAAAGCGCTGCCGCCATCTGGCTGGCCACCATGCGCTTCCAGATAAGGTCGTAAAGCCGGTACTGTGACACCGTTAGATATTTCTTGAGCGTAGCCGGTTCACGGTGGGTACGGGTAGGCCGGATGGCTTCATGGGCTTCCTGCGCGCCTTTGGTACGTGTAGTAAAGTAGCGGGGCTTGGGCGGCAGAAATTTTTCTCCGTAAGTTTTTTTAATATAGCCTGCGGTTTCCGTAATGGCGGACTGCGTCACGTAAGTGGAATCGGTACGCATATAGGTAATCAGGCCTACGTTGCCTTCATCACCAATTGGCAGACCTTCGTAAAGCTGCTGCGCCAGCGCCATCGTCTGCTTGGCTGTAAAACGCAGTTTGCGCCAGGCTTCCTGCTGCAGGGTGCTGGTGGTAAAGGGCGGAGCCGGCTGCCGCGTCACTTTTTTCGTAGCTATCTTGAGAACATCGTAGGCGGCTTTTTCCAGCGCCTTTTTTAATTTATCGGATTCTTCCTGTGAATGTATCGCCATTTTTTTGCCGTCGCTAAGCCCGATCAGCGTCGCCCGGAATGCCGGTTTTTCTTTCTTCTTGCTTAGCTCGACTTCGATAACCCAGTATTCCTCGGGGGTGAAAGCCTTGATCTCCCGCTCGCGGTCGACGATGATTTTCACGGCGACGGATTGCACTCTGCCGGCGGACAGGCGTTTCCTTACCTTTTTCCAGAGCAGCGGGCTGATATTATACCCGACTAGCCTGTCCAAAACACGGCGCGCCTGCTGCGCATCCACGAGGTGCATATCAATATCGCGGGGATTTTTGAAAGCGTCTTTGACCGCATCCTCGGTTATTTCCCGGAAGGTCACGCGGTAAAATGGCTTTTTATCTCTGCCGGTTACTTCTGCCAGGTGCCAGGCAATTGCTTCCCCTTCGCGGTCAGGGTCGGTAGCGAGGTATATCGCGGAAGCGTTTTTCGTCGCCTGCTTAAGCTCGTTGACCAGTTTTGTCTTGGCTTTGGGCACCACGTACTTGGGCATAAAGCCGTTTTCGATATCAATGCCCATCTGGCCGCGAGGTAAATCCCTGACATGCCCCAGTGAAGCCTTGATGCTGTAGCCTTTACCGAGTATTTTCCCCAGTGTTTTGGACTTGGCCGGGGACTCTACGATAACCAGTTTATTGCTCATATTTCTAGTCTACTCTCACTCTGTATTCCTGCCGCATTTCACGGGACAGGACGTAATTCATCGTTCCTACCTGTTTGACCAGGCCTTTCAGTTCCATCATCGCTAAAGTACTGCTGACTGTCGCCGCTGGTAGCCCGCTTCTCTGGCATACCTCGTCGATATGTGCCGGCTCCGCGCCCAGTTGTTTGATGAGCATGGTCTCGGTCTCCGTTTCCGGCAGAAGTTCACTCATTTCAATCTGCCGGGCCACGGTTGTCAGATTCAATTCCTCCAGAATGTCCGTGCTTTTATTGACCAGCTTGGCCTCGCCAGCCTGGATAGCGCGGTTGGTGCCGCGGCTGGCCGGAGAAAGGATACTGCCCGGCACGGCGAATACTTCGCGGTTCTGTTCCAGCGCGTCGCGGGCGGTAATCATGGCGCCGCTGTCCTCGTCTGCCTCGGTAACCAGTACACCCATGCTCAAACCGCTTAAAATACGGTTGCGGCGCGGGAAATTCTCCGCGCGTGGTTTGGCGCCCAGCGGATACTCGCTTAAAATAGCGCCGTGTTCCATGATATCCTTGGCCAGGTTAAGGTTCTCCGCCGGATAGACGATATCGAGACCGCTGGCGAAGACGGCTAATGTCCGTCCGCCGTTTTTCAGCGCGGTGCGGTGGGCGATGGTATCAATGCCTTTGGCCAGCCCGCTGACGATAGTTAGCCTGCTGCGCACCATATCCGCGACCATTTCTTCCGTGACCTGCTTGCCGTAAATGGTTGCCCGCCGCGTGCCGACCACTGCCAGGCACCATTCGTCTTCCGGCAGCAGCGAGCCCTTCGCATAAAGCACGGGAGGATAATCATAAATTTCCTTGAGCCTGCGTGGGTAATCATCATCCTTGCAGGTTAGCACTTTAACGTGATGCCGTTCGAGCTTTTCCATCTCGTTATCAGGGTCTATCTTGTCGCGCCATTGTTCTATCGAGCGCAGGGCCGGGCTGTCTAATCCGGCGCGTTTCATCTCGCCTGCGGAAGCTTTCCAGGCCGGTTCCAGGCTGCCGAAGTAGCTTTCCAGCTTTTCCAGGCGCACGCGCCCGATGCCCGGGATATTATTAAAGCCAACCCAGTACTTGATATCAGTGTTCAAAGTAATTAAATTCTAGCACAGGGTAGGAGCGATGACAATTAAGCGCAGATGGTTGAGACAAAAGGGTAATAAACTAATGTCTTTAAAACCCGGCAGCTAAAGAATCCGCTTGTTCAATATCGCCTTGCCGGAGGTGGTTTTAAAGTATTCTTCCAGTTTGGCCGCTTTGGATTTAGCCTTGATGGCAATGTAGGTTTCCAGAATTAAGGGCGTGCGGTTTCTGGTTGCTTCAATCTGGCCGGAATTATGCTCATTGAGACAGCGGCTGATATCATCCGTGGAACCGATATACAGTTTTTTATCAACAGCGCTCTTTAGAACGTAAACATACCACATATTTAATTTAACAGGGCGAGTAGTTTGTATTTTGGGTGGGGTAGTCCCCCTAACTACTAACTACTCTGATGGCGGAGAGGGTGGGATTCGAACCCACGGTAACCTTACGGCTACACACGCTCTCCAGGCGTGCCTGTTAGGCCACTCCAGCACCTCTCCGCGGCTCTCTTATTGTAGCAGATTTCTATAGTAAATTAACAGTAGTGTATGGCTGTAATATCTACTGGGCGCTTCCTTCTTTTTTAACGGATTGTACCTGGCGTACCTCGTTTAATAGCGGCCAGCCTTTTGATAATACAAACTTTAACCATGCCCCTGCGGTCATCGAGGTAATAATCGCGAGCAGCACAAGCGTAACGAAGAAATTCTCACTAATAATCCCCAGGTCAAAAGCTAGTGTCGCTAGAACTATACATGGCCCGCCTCTATCATTAAGAACAACCGCAAGGTTAACACTGGATAGCCAGTCATATTTTAGACACCGCATGGTAAGTAGGACCGCAAAGCCCTGTACAACGATAGCAAAAAGAACGAAAACCAGAAACAAAAATACATCTAAATGATGTATCAGGTCGAGTTTTATGCCTACTACAGCAAAATATAAGGGGATGAAAAAAGCCATTGAGAAATTCTTTACATGTTTTTTAGACTCTTGAAACCGGGGACCTTTTATATAATTGATGACAATACCCGCAAGAAAAGCCCCGAAAACCAGATTGATATCCAGTAAACTGGCTATTGCAGTAAACAATAAAAGTATCAATATTATAAATATAGTCTCATAACTCTCTGGTACTAAACGCAGCCTGGTTTTACTTATAATGTTATATAATCTGGGTACCAGAAACAGGGCAAAAATAAAAAATACGATAGTTATTAAAATATAACCGGAAATATTTAACAGCGATAATGCCTGCGATGTTACCAGTCCGGTAGCGATGGATATAAAAACCCATAACACAATATCATGTACGGTAGCAGTGGCAAGAGTAATTTTTGCGAATGTTGTCTCGATAATTCCAAGGTCAAGAAAAATCTTCGAAATGACAGGAATTGATGTAATGGCGAGCGCTACGGTGATAACGAGTTTAAGAGACAACATGTTTCCGGCTGTCCCTATGAGGTTATCCAGGTTAAATATATAAGTTGAACCCCAGCCGAACATCAACGGAATAATCGTCGTTCCTATGACTAGAGCTAATATCAGTTTTTTGTCTTTTTTACTAAAGTCTCTTTCGACCTCAAAGCCTGATGAAAACATCAGCAATACAAGGCCGAGCCAGTATACTGAACCTAGCAACTCACCCTGGTTTAGAAAAATATCCTGGTAAAATCCCGGCAGAAAATACCCTGTAAAAGTTGGGCCGAGGATAAGACCGCCACAGATTTCGCCTGCAACCCTTGGAATATTGATACGGCTAAAAATATAGCCAAATAAATGGGAGGAAAAGAGCAAAAGAAGTATCGCGATAAGGAACTTGGTTAGTATTTGAGCGTCAATACCTATAGACATTATCGGTTATGCTTGTAGCCTTTTTAAAACAAAGATGTTCTACTATAGTTGTTTTTGTTATCTTTTTATCCGTTGCTTGCCGGGTGGCGGAGAGGGTGGGATTCGAACCCACGCTCCGCTTGCGCGAAGACCGCTTTTCGAGAGCGGCACCATGAACCACTCGGACACCTCTCCTTAGCTTCAAGGTTGCTACTAAATGTTACTAATTGCTTTTTGAGCCGGGGTATTACTATTATCCGTTATTCCGGCTATACCGTCAAACTATTAGGTATAGGTTCCGGGGATAGTCGCTCACGGAGCGGAATGCAATTGTTGTGAAGGCTCTGGTCAATCATGATAATAATGCGGAATGCTCCAGTAAAATTGACAATAAATCTGTGATTCAGTGTCCCGATAAGGTTTTTACTTATTTCTAAAGAACGATATCCGGGAAAATAGTCTAAATAAAATGCCTAATAATGACCTGAATTTTATCAGTATTATCCTTGTACATTTTTTAAATATTTTTACTATTTTTATATTGTTTATCTGGTAAAAATCCAATAAATTCCTGGTTAGGGATTTGTTTATAAGGTGTTGCCGCTGTACTTTAACAACTGTTTCTGAAAAATAGTCAGCATTCCTGGCAATATTTGTCCAGCGGAACTCATTTATGGTTCCGTCCCAGTAATAAACCGCATTTTTACCTTTATCGATGCCTATGTAGAAATTATTGAAATCCGGGGGAACGGGCGTTGTTCTGGCCGTTGGCGGACTCGCGATACCATTTAGATAGGCAATCATATTCATCTTGTCAAAAGTCGCCGCAACGTGATTTTGCATACCGGGCGTAATTGAGCAATCGTGCCCGCAGAAGTTGTTGTTTATTCCGTCGTGAATAATGATTCTGGGACGCATGTTAAGTAAATGCATCCTCATAGCTATTTCTTTCCGGAGGATGTCTTCATGAGCGGATATTACTTTAACACCTGATGTCGCTTTACTGGTGATATAAGCCTCTAATGTGTACCCATTCTCATATACGTTATATTCGTCGCTGTAAGGAAACTCGGCAAAAGTCGACGACCCGTTAAAAACCAACCCGTTATTTGACCATGAACCGTTGTTTATCTTACCCGGCGCAGAATAAGCGCTCATTACGGTTGAATTATGGAGTACCTCTCCCGAATCTTCGTTAAAATGCAACACCACGTTATAACCGGCATACGTATAGCAAAGGTCTAAATCCTGCTGAAATTCCATGGTATCAGCGGCTTTTAGCTCCCATGATATTTTTTTAATGGCAGACATATTCGGGGGAATTTCTGAAGGAATTCCATTAGCCAGTGTAATAACGGCCTTTTTCCATGTATCGGCAATAAATCTGATGTCCCAATACCTGTAATTATCATTAATGTCATAGATATAGAGTCTGGCTGTTGAAAAAGATGCATAATCCCGGTTGCATCTAATCCACCAGACAAGCTCTAATCCGGGTTCGGAAAAATCCCAGGTTCCGGGGGGATTGTAAGTTACGCTGTATTTGTTCCCGGCTATGGGTAACGCAACGGTATTTTTTACGTAGCTGTACCCGATTTTTCCGCCTCCATTTCGTGTTACGGTATCCCCTGTAACATCATTGGCTTCAGCAAAATAGCTGATGAGTTGCTTGTTCCCCCAGACACCCCTGGGGTTTTCCGCATTGCCGGCATTGGAGTTTCCATAATACATCCTGATGTAGTCCGATGTTGACCTGCCATGTAAAAGGGGCGCTTTAACCCAGATTACGGCATCTCCATCTCTCCAATAATCCACCTCATAATTAAGCACTTTACCGGAACTATCGGAAAACCTTATATCAGTACCGTCAGCTCGGACCTTGGAAAAATCAAAATTATGGTAGGTCAGACGTATCCTGACGGGGTAATTAAAACGGTCCTCTATAAACAACGAGTTATCGAAATAAATATTCCGATAATATGAAAAGTGCTTTGCGAGATAATGGCTTGAAGTCGGTAAATAAGACTCATTATCTTTGTATCCCCTGATTTCAACCTCTCCGGTCGAATAAACGGTAACTATTCCCCATGAATCATCCCTCCAGACCCTCGCCATCCCATAGTGCTTTACGTTATTTATTTCTTGATATGCATTTTCGTGCAGATGCGCACATAGAACGCAGATAATTTTACCGGCATGAGACTCAAGGATGTCCTGGGCATACTTGTTGCCGGTTTGCCACTCCTGACCGGCAAAAGTGATTATCGGGATATGAGCGCAGATGATAACCTTTTTATCTGTTGTATCAAGATCAGCTTTAAGCCATTCTAGTTCGGATTGAATTGTTTTGTGAGAATCAAAAATGATAAAGTGGAAATTCCCTATATCGAACGAGTAGGAACTAATATCATATTTTGTCGCATCCAGCCACTTGTTAACATTCCGCTCTCTTGCCCAGCCGGACACAGCTTCATGATTGCCCCTGACAAGATAATAAGGATTGTTTAAATAGGCCATTTCATTTTTAAATACTGCCCATTGACCATTAAAATTAGTTTCTGAAGATATTCCTTCTATCATGTCGCCGAGGCCGATGGTAAAAGAAGGTGATTTAGAATTTATTTCTGCAATAACTTTTCTTAAAGACTGGGTACGTTCATCGGGGTATGCTTGGCAAATATGCGCATCAGCTAATATCGCAAAAGACAAACAGGAAAGATGCTCTTTTTCAGCAGCCAGCTCTGTTACTTTTTTTGAGTGATGTTTATTCATACGATATTCTGGACTGCTACTAAACCTTCCAGTTTTGCCACGCTCATCTCTATTTTTTTGGCCCTGGTGACGCTCCTGATATCAATCAAGCACGGCTGGAGAATGTCGGAGTAAGCTTCTTTGGCTACGGCAACTTTTATCATTTCCAGCGGCGAACCCATCGGTAGCTTCTTTTCAGATTTATAGCGCCTGACGGCGGTGGCTATAGCAATAAGCATTTCCCCGGCGGTTTCAGCCTCATCATCGATTAGTTCATTGATGGCGCCGGGCCAGTCGGAGATGTGTATTGAAGTCGCGTCGCCGTCTCGCTTAAAGACCAGCTGGTATATTTCCTCGGTAACAAAAGGCATAATCGGGGCGATAAGCTTGATTAATGTCAACAGCACGTTGTACAGAGTATACCGGGCGGAATTTCTCTCGCTGGAGCCATCCGGAAAATCATAAAGCCTCGTTTTCACCATTTCCATGTAGTTATCGGTAAAGGTCTCCCAGAAGAAGGCTTCCACTAGTGTTTTCGCTGATGCGTGGTTGTATTCCGCAAAATCCCTCGTCACTTCCGGTATCAGCTTGTTCAGTTTTGAAAGTATCCATTTATCCGTGGGTAATAAAACAGGCGGCGCTTTGGGAGGTTTGTATCCTTCCAGGAACTGGTAGGAGAAACTGGTGACGTTCCAAAGTTTGTTGACCATTTTTTGCCCGGAGGCTACCTTTTCTTCGCTTACCATGGTATCTTCACCGAGTTTAGAAGATGCTGACCAGTAGCGTACCGCATCGGCGGAATATTTGTCGAACATGATATTCGGGTCAGACGCATTGCCCCTGGATTTGCTTATCTTACGCCCGTCAGGCGCCAGCCCTTGACCGGAGATAGTAACATCTGACCACGGCAGTGCGTTTTCATGATATAGCGCCTTTACAATCGTGTAAAAAGCCCATGTCCGGATTATTTCATGGGATTGAGGCCGCATAGACATCGGGAACACTTTACGGAACAGCTTCGGGTCATCCAGCCATTTACCGGCCACCTGCGGGCTTAAAGAAGAAGTCTGCCATGTATCCATTACGCTCATTTCCGGGGTAAAATCCGTACTGCCGCAGGAGCAGGGTTTGGATGGTTGGCTGGAACGCGGGTCGATGGGTAATTCTGTTACATCGGCCAGTTGCACGCTTTCGCACTTGGCGCAATACCAGACGGGGAAAGGCACGCCGTGATACCGCTGGCGTGATATGCACCAGTCCCATTCGAGGTTTTTCACCCAGTCTTCATAACGGGAGCGCATGTGGGCGGGATGCCAGTTGATTTTATTGCCCGCTTCGATCAGCCGCTCTTTTTCGTCGAGTATCTTGATGAACCACTGCTTGGTTTCCATGTATTCGATCGGCGTATCGCAGCGGTCATGTACACTCACCGTCTGGCTGGTGGCCTTTTGGTCCAGCACCAGCCCGGCGGCGGTCATTTCCTCCACGATGCGCTTGCGGGCCTGCTTGACATTCATGCCGCTAAGGAAGCTGCCGGTTTCGTTAAGGCGCCCGGCCCGGTCTATCACGCTGATAAGCGGCAGGTTGTGTTCCCGCCACCACTTGATATCCGTGGTATCGCCGAAGGTGCAGCACATCACGATGCCGGTGCCTTTTTCCGGGTCGGCTTTAGGGTCGCCGAGAATTGGCACTTCCTTTTTAAAGACAGGCGTCACCGCCATCTTGCCGATTAAATGATTATTCCGTTTGTCGTCCGGATTCACAAAAACCGCCACGCAGGCCGGTAAAAGCTCCGGGCGGGTAGTAGCAATCGGGAGTGTCTGGCCGTCACAGGAAAAAGCGATGGTGTAAAAAGTGGTGTCCCGCTGTAAATCGGTTATCTCCGCTTGAGCTAGGGCGGTTTTACACACCGGGCACCAGATGGTAGGGGAAGAAGCGGTATAAAGCCGCTCTTTTTTATACAGTTCGATGAAAGAATACTGTGCCACCTTGCGCGCGGATTCGCTGATAGTTGAATATGTATAACGCCAGTCCACACTAAGCCCGATGCGTTTCCAGAGCTTTTCATAGTTTTCTTCCAGTTGCTGGCTGGTTTCTGCGATTGCTTTAAGGAAAGCTTCCGCCCCGACGCTCTCCGGGGAGATACCCATACGTTTCTCAACGAGGCGCTCGGTGGGCAGACCGTTATCATCCCATCCCATGGGGTAGAAGATGTTCTTATTATTCATGCGCTGAAAACGCACGTAGAAATCCGGGTGGCTGTACGAGTAGCAGTGCCCCAGGTGCAGGTCTCCGGAGACGGTAGGGGGTGGGGTATCTATCGCATAGACCGGCCGGTCATCATCCGGCTGGAAACGGTAAAAGCCTTTTTCTTCCCAGAACTTCTGCCATTTTTCTTCTACGCTGGCGCTTTCATAACGCTTGGGAATCGGATTCATATCGCTCCTCTTTGACGAAAGATACAGGGATTTGAGATTAGACGGTTCGCTAGTATTTTACAATACCTGCCGTTTATCCTCAACATAAGGGGAAACAGACAAAGGTTACATCTGTAAAATACAGTACTTGTGTATTAACATAAATGTAATCTTGAGTTAATACTATTGAAACAATTATTCTTTATAATGTAGATATAAACGATAAAAAGTTGAGGATAGAGCAATGTACAAGTGGCGACAAATCAAAGTAATCAAGCCTTTAAGCAACTTAAAGGAAGGTGAAACCGGAAAAATCGTGCAGGTGCGCGGTAAACCGGTGATGCATTTACATTTATGCGGAATGGGGCTGGCCGTAGGACGTTGCCTTACCGTGGAGAAAGAAGGCACGGCGGCACAGGATTCGGCAATAATGGTAAGTGTAAATAACAGGACGGTCACAATAGAGAAAAACCTGGCGCTTGATATTAAGGTCCAGGTGCCGGTGACCATTGCGGAAAATGAAATCCCGGATATGGCCAAAGCCTATGCACGGGCAACCGTACTGCGTTAGTAATCATAGCCAGAACAATAAACAAATCAGGCCGGTTATCTTCTTCAGACAGCCGGCCTGATATTTTTTAACGCTTTAACTGATTTAACACTATTTTTTGTACCAGCCGTATTCCTTGACCGCTTGCATTATCGCGCGGACATTTTCCAGCCTGGGGTTATCCGGGTTCGAGCCGGCGCAGAGAACATAGCCGCCGCCTTTGCCCACTTCCTGGATGAGCTTGCGGCAGTATTCCTTAACCTCTTTGGGTTCGCCGGTGACCAGCATGGAAGACGGTATGTTACCCATGATGCAGTATTTCTTGCCCAGTATCTGTTTGGCTTTGAAAATATCCGTACGGTCGAAATACCAGATGACCGAGCCTTTCGGAAATTGGTCGATGAACTCCAGACGGGTATTAAAGCTGCCCTCGGCAAACATGCTCTGGATAAGCCCCTCATTGATTAAGGCGTCCATCACTTTTTTCAGGGACGGCCAGTAGAAAGTGTCCCATTGCTGTTTAGACATCCAGCCGTCGGCGCCTTTATGCAGCGGATAGGTTACAACCGTCGCCCGTTCAATGCCGGGTGATTTCAATATTGTGCTGATCGTCAGGTCCGCAATAACATCCACGGCTTTGAGTACTTTATCGGGGCGACGGAACATGTCCTTCATTATATTGGTAGTGCCCCTTAGCGTATCTCCTAGCGTATCGAAGGGCGCTTTAGCGAAGGTGATACCGCCCATGCCGGCGCCCATGGTTCCGCCGCTGAAGCCCATGGCTTTCATCATCATCTGCGTGGATTTTTGGTATTCTTTGCCTATCTCCAGCAATTTCTGGAGCATGTTTTGTACCTGCGGCATGGCTAAAGACATAAACTGCCCGATATGCACGTTCTCTGTAATGTTGGTGAACGGCTGGAACATCTTCATCGGTTCAAGTACGCCGAAGCAGCGGGGAAGGTAAGTCCTCATCCAGAAATCGGAAGGGTCGCGGATAAGGTCGTCGTACTCCTCCACCTTCATGTACTCGCCTTCGATAAACTGCCAGGTAGTGTTGCCGTTTTCCGCCAATCCATGGCCTGGCCAGGCGTAAAGCTTGTAATCAAGAAGGTCCAGCACCTTACCGGATGTCATCCACGGCATCGCGTTTGTTTCCAGCTCCGCCGCGTATTGAGCGTTGAATTTATTGGCGGCTTCAATAGCCTTTTCCGGATTATACATGGCTTCATGGGGGTTGACCCCGAACATGGCAAGCGGCAAATTGCCTAACGGTAAAGTTACCGGTACTCTATCCGGTTCTCTAACATTATATACATCCACCATCCGCTGCGCCCGTACTTTGTAAGCTTTTTCCGCTTCAGGGCTGGGGAATTGCATACCAGTTGTGTCCAGGGTTTGGTTGAGTCGGTACTGCCGTTTTTCTTCCGGCGTCATTTGCGCCCAGTTTTCCGGTAAGTTAGATGGCATGATTTCTTTCCTTCCTGTTCTTTTATTTATTATTCTTATTTATTATGACTTGAAAAAGTCGGCGCACCATCCTTGTAAATGCTTATTTATATATTGTCTGAACTTCTTATTTCTGCGGCGTGATTTTAACGTTCATCACATCCATGGGCTTAAAACCCTTATCTTTCTGGAAATAAGGCTCTCTCGTCGGTTCGGAACCGTCAGCGGGTGCCAGCATCATTTCTATCTGAATAATGGGCCGGACTATTTTCGTTATCTCCAGCGGGCAATGTACCAGCCCCGGCGGCAGAGAAATGATGGTAGGCTTGGTAATAACGTGTTTTTCCAGCTCTTCACCGAGGTAGAATACCACCTCGCTCCCCCCGAAGTCCAGCGGGTCATCGGGATTGGTACCGTACCAGGCCAGAAATTCCTGGAAGTTATGGATATGCGGCGGGTTATCGCCTTTGAACGGCTTGGTGACTATCTGGTGCCCGATCGTAAAATCATAATTCAAGAGCTGCTTGCCTACAAACAAGCCGTTGAAAATGACACTGTTATCTGCCTTCATGGTCATCTGGGTATGGGGTGGATGGGCAATATATTTATCGTACTTTCCTGTCATCCTGTACCTCCAGAATATTAATTATGTCCCGTGCCGTTATTATCGATGGACAAATTCTATGCTATTTTGCGGATTATTGTCAAAATCAACAACTCCTGCTGTTTGAGTGTTTAAAATGTGAGGTTTTTGTGACGCGCTTGAAGAGGAATGTGATTCTAATGAGACATAATGTAATTACAATCCTTACATACTTAACGAATGTCTTTTTCATGTACAACATATAAAACGTCACAAATAGAGATAATAATAAAAAAAGGGGGTTATCGGGAATATTTTGGAGGGGAATAGCGATGCTAAATATAGTAAAGCTAAAAGGATGCAAAAGGTGCGGCGGTGACCTGTTTCTGGAAAAAGATATAGAAGGCGCTTACGTTTTTTGTCTTCAGTGCAGTGCCGTATACGTCCGGCGGGCAATCCCTAAATACGGAAAATCAAGAGCAAAGAACGAATACGCCCATTCCCGATAAAAACCAGATTAATCTTCTGAAGTTTTTTCACCGGATTGTGTTTCCTGTTCTCTCACCCAGCGTTTAATTTCATCGAGCGCCGGCGGAGCAACGTAAAAAACCTGGATGTCCGGAGGGAACTGCACCTGATGGTTCTCTCGCATCATGATGATGCCTATTTCATTTTCTTTCAGCGTATCATCAATCTTCTTGGCGATGGCTTCGTTCCTTTTTTTGCCTGTTTCCATGTAGGACTCGTATATTTTAGAGACGACCTTCTGGTTTTGCAAACCAATCATCAGGCAGCGGCTCCAGTCCATAAACTCCGTCAGTAAATCGGCCTCTTCCAGCGCTTCCATCTGCGCTTGTTTAGCCATGTATGATTTGATGATATCGTAGCTCTGCTCATTAACCTCTTTGATCGCGGCGGCGCCCTTTTCCCCGGGTGCGTCGATTAATTCATGGTAAATTTTACTGACCCCGCCGAGTTTGGCGGCCAGTTCCTCTATCTGCTTGCCAACCTGCTCCCAGTACCTGTTCACCCTCTGAATATAGTCTTCAGGAGAGCCTTCCCCGCGGTAGATTACCGGTACGAAGAACAGTTTTCTGCCTTTTTTAAAGTTTGCCACCGGGGGTTTTTCTATCTTGCCTAATTCTTCAGCCATGTACCTGCCTCATGAAAATAATATAGACACTACCGTATGCTGGATTCACACTCCTGGCACACTACGACGACCGGCCTGAACCGCGCGATTATTTTCATCTCGGATATCGGCCTTTCTTTGTTACACAGGCGGCACTTGAACTTAACTTCTGCAGTGGACTCTTTTTTTACTTTGCTGTCGCCTTTAACTGCTTCTCCGGCCATATACCCTCCTATATTAATTATTTGTTATTTTCCGGCGGCAAAACCAGCGCAGACGTTTGGGAAGGAGTGATGACGCTGTTTTCCAGTGTCTGATTTTCCCCGATGACGGTATGGCTGCTGACGATGCATCCTTTTAATTTTGAGTTAGCCCCGATAGTCACACCGTTCCATATTACCGTATTTTCAATTAGCGCGCCATCATATAAACGGCAGTCCCGCCCGATAACTGCCGGCCCCAAAATTTGTACCCCGGGGCCGATGTTGCAGTCATCATCGATTACCGCCGGCGCTTTGATTATCGCTGATGCATGAACCTCAACCTTTTGCGCATTATAGACAGGTTTATTCCCGTTGGATTTATACAGCGGGCTGTGCGCTCTCATCTTTAACAGGTCCATATTGATGGCATAATAATGCCCCGGATTCCCCATATCCAGCCAGTAGCCTTTATAGGTGTAGCCGTAAACGGGTTTGTCTGTTTCCAGCAGGTGCGGGAACAGCCCCTTTTCAAACATATGGTGGCAGTCCGGGGGTATTTCCGCCAGCACTTCCGGCTCCAGGATGTAAGTCCCGGCATTTATCCAGTTGGTGGTCTCGGTGCCGGGCGGCGGTTTTTCAATAAAACGTTTTACCCGCCCGTCATTAGCTGTTTCCACCACCCCGAAGGCGCTCGGCTTGTCCACCCAGGTTAGCGCGATAGTAGCCTGCGCTTTTTTCCGGCGGTGGTAGGCGAGCATATCGGTAAGGTCCATATCTGTAAAAACATCCCCGTTCAAAACAAAGAAGCTGCCGTCCAGGTAAGGCTCGGCGTTCTTTACCGCGCCGGCGGTACCCCGCGGCTCCGCCTCCAGACAATAGGTCAAACGAACCCCGAAATTCCGCCCGTCCCCGAAGTAGTTCTGGATAGCCTCCGGGAGGTAGTTAACCGTCAAGACGATATCTTCAACGCCGTACTGCTTGAGATAAGCCAGGGTATGCTCCAGCACCGGACGGTTGAGCACCGGCACGATTGATTTAGGACGGTCGTTCGTTAGGGGGCGTAGGCGCATGCCCGGTCCACCGACCAGGATTACAGCTTTCAATTTTTCCAATGCTCCCTTTCCTCCTCACCGGCTGTATTATCTATTTTACTTTAATTGTCATAAGGTAGAAAAGTCAATTATTTTGATATGCCTGGAGTTTATGATAAGTAAATGCTTGAAACAATTGTAAAAAATCAGTTGCCAGATATGAGTAATTTATAGTATGATTTTAATGGTGATTAGCCCCTGTAGCTCAGGTGGATAGAGCACCAGCCTCCGGAGCTGGCCGCGAGCGTTCGAGTCGCTCCAGGGGCATTTTTAGTTTACGGAGTGAACATGACAAAAGAGAAAAGCCTTATAGAAATCAGGTGGCATGGGCGGGGTGGACAGGGCGCGGTAACTTCGGCGGAAATGCTGGCGCAGGCCGCCATCGCCGAAGGCAAATTTGCGCAGGCTTTCCCTAGCTTCGGCCCGGAACGCCGCGGCGCGCCGGTCCAGGCATTTAACCGTGTTGATACCAAAGAGCCTGTCCGACTGCGGGTGGATATCACCACGCCGGATTGTGTCGTGGTGCTGGACCCCAGCCTCCTGGAAAAAGTTAAAGTAACCTCCGGTCTCAAAGAAGGCGGCTGGGTCATCGTCAATACCCGGAAAACCGCCGATGAAATTAAAAAACAATTTAACATTGATTTTCCGGTTGCCACCGTCAACGCTGGGAAAATAGCCCGTGAAGTGCTCGGCGTCAACATCGTTAATACCACGATGCTCGGCGCTGTGCTGAAAGTGACGGGTGTTGTCGATAAAAAATCGACTTATAACCCCCTGCAGAAACGTTTCGGCAAACTGGGCGACCGCAATATCAAAGCGATGGAAACAGCTTTTGAACAAGTAGCAATGTAGGAGTAATAAATGGCCAAATCCGAAAGTGAAATGACCTGGAAAGAACTGGAAATCGGTAACATCGTTACCGAACCGGCGGGCGCTAAGGCTTATGAAAGCGGCACCTGGCGCTCGCAGCGTCCCACTTATGACTTTAATAAATGTATCAAGTGCGGGCTCTGCTCCCTCTACTGCCCGGAAGGTTGCATCGGGCAGAACAAGGACGGCTACTTTGAGGCCAACCTTTTTTACTGCAAGGGATGCGGCATCTGCGCCAGAGAGTGCTGGCCGCGGGTAATTAAAATGGTTGAGGAGGTGGAGTAATGGTAACACGTACCGGTATTGAAGTCTCTATCGCCGTGGCTGACGCCGTCAAAATGTGCAACGCCGATGTTGTCGCGGCGTATCCCATTACCCCCCAGACGCACATCGTGGAGCACCTGGCCGAACTGGTGGCCAACGGTGAACTGGACGCCGAGTATATCCCGGTAGAATCGGAGCATTCCGCCATGAGCGCCTGCTGCGGCTCTTCCGCCGCCGGCGCGCGTACTTTCACCGCCACCTCCAGCCAGGGTCTGGCCCTGATGAACGAGGTGGTCTATGTAGCCGCCCCGATGCGTTTACCCATCGTCATGGCCGTAGCCAACCGGGCTTTATCCGCTCCTTTAAGCATCTGGGGTGACCATTCGGATATGATGTCCGTCCGGGATACCGGCTGGATACAAATCGTGGTGGAAAATGGCCAGCAGGCGCTGGATAACACCATCATCGCTTTCCGCGTCGCGGAAGACCCGCGTGTTCTCCTGCCGACGATGATGCACATGGACGGCTTTAATCTGACTCATGTCATCGAGCCTATCATCTTCCCGTCGCAGGAAGAAGTTGATAAATACTTGCCCAAATTCAATTATCCGCTGCCGCTGAACCCTGACCGCCCGGTCAGCATGGGCGGCTTCGGCGCCCCCGCTATATATATGGAAACCAAGTGGGCGCAGGAAGTCAACCTGCGCAACTCTAAAAAAGTAATCCTCCAAGCCTGGGAAGAGTTCGCTAAAGCCTTCGGGCGAAAGTATAACCCTGTGGAGAAATATCACAGTGACGGCGCTAAAGTCCTGATTCTGACCATGGGCGCCCAGGGCGAGACGGCCTCCGTCGCCATCGATGAACTGCGGGCGGAAGGCATGAACATCGGCCAGATAAGACTGCGCCTCTGGCGTCCTTTCCCCTTTGAGGAACTGCGGGAAGCTGTCAAAGACGCGGATGTGCTCATCGTTATGGACCGCGCCATTTCCTTCGGCGGGCCGGGTGGGCCGGTAGCCTCCGAGGTTAAATCCGCTCTATATAACATGGCTAAAAAGCCCAAGGTCGTCAGCTATGTTATCAGCCTGGGTGGCCGCGATACCACCGTTTCCGGTTACAAGGACATCGTCAAGAATAGCATCGAGATAGCGGCCAAAGGCAGTAAGAATGAATTTGAAATATACGGGGTGAGAGAATAATGGAAAAATACGCTGTTTATGTCCCCCGATTAGTTAAAAAAGAGGAAAACTTCGCGCCGGGGCACCGCGCCTGTATCGGCTGCGGCGAAGCCCTGGCGATACGCCAGTCATTCAAAGCCCTCGATAATAATGTTATCGTGGTCAATGCCACCGGCTGCGCGGAAATCTTCGGCGGCCAGTTCCCCAACACCTCCTGGGAAATCCCCTGGATACACACCCTGTTCGAGAACACGGCGGCGGTCGCCTCCGGTGTCGAAGCGGCTTACAAAGCCATGCGGCGTAAGGGTGTAAAACTGCCGGAAAATACCAAAGTGGTCGCCATCGGCGGTGACGGCGGTACGGCGGATATCGGCCTCCAGGCGCTTTCCGGCGCCCTGGAACGCGGTCATGACTTTACTTACATCTGCTTCGATAATGAAGCCTATATGAATACGGGTATCCAGCGCTCTTCCGCAACCCCGTTCGGCGCGGTTACCACCACCTCCCCGGCCGGGAAAAACAGTATCGGCCAGTTCAGCTGGAAGAAAAATGTGCCGGAAATCGCCGTAGCCCACCGTATACCTTATGTCGCTACCGCTACGCACGGCTACCCCTTCGACCTCATGGCTAAAGTGGCTAAAGCGGTGGCTACTCCGGGACCGGCTTACGTCCACGTCCTTTCCGTTTGTCCCACCGGCTGGCGCAGCCCTACGGATACCATCAACCGTCAGGCGCGCCTGGCTGTCCAGACCGGCGTTTTCCCGCTTTACGAGGTGGAAAACGGCGTTTATAAAATGAGCGTGGACATCCCCAAGCTTCGCCCGGTAACGGACTATATTAAAGCCCAGGGCCGGTTCCGCCATCTTAGCGAGGATGTCATTGCCAAGATCCAGACACGCGTCATAAAGGAATATCAAATAATACTGGAGAAAGCTAATGCCGGAAAACGAAATCAAAAATAAAGTCAAACAGGTTTTAAAGAAATACGGTAACGATAAAACCGCGCTTATCGATATCCTGCATGATACCCAGGCCTCCATTGGCTATCTCCCCAAGGCGGCATTGGAAGCGATTAGCGCCGGACTGGGTGTTCCATTAAGCAAAGTGTTTTCTATTACCACCTTTTTCAAAGCTTTCAGACTTACTCCGAGAGGCCGTCATCTTATCAGCGTTTGCATGGGTACCGCCTGCCACGTGCGCGGCGCGGATAAAGTGCTGGAACAGATTGAACAGGAACTGGGTATCAAATCCGGTGACAATACGCCGGACCTAAAATTTACCTTGGAAACAGTTAACTGCATCGGTTCCTGTGCCCTGGGGCCGATGGTTATCATCGGTGATGATTATCACGGGCAGGTCACACCTGAAAGCATCGTCCCTGTGCTTAAGCAATATAATTAACTAGCGGAGGAAAAAACCAGTGGCAAAATTAAAATCCGCGGCAGAAATGGAAACCTTAAGGAATTCCATTGCCGCTAAAAAAGACCCAGCCAAATCCATGGTTATCATATGCAACGGCACAGGATGTCACGCGCATGGCTGCAAAGCCGTGACCACTGCCTTCCAGGAACAGATAAAAACCCTCGGCCTTGAAGACAAAGTGACAGTCAAAATTACCGGATGTCACGGTTTTTGCGAACGCGGTACCCTGGTTGTTGTTCAGCCCAGCGGCGTGTTTTACCAGAGAGTGGGCGTTAAAGACGTGCCGGAAATTCTCAATGAAACGGTGGTAAAAGGCAACACTATCCAGCGCATGCTCTATACAGACCGTGCTTCCGGCCAGAAAATCACCAAAGAACATGATGTGCCGTTTTATAAATTGCAAAACCGCCTTATCTTCGGCAACAACGGCATGATCGACCCCACCTCTATCGAGGATTACCTGGCCATCGGCGGATATGCCGCCCTGGTTAAAGCCCTGAAAATGACACCGGAAAATATTATCGCCGAGGTCAATAAATCCGGTTTAAGAGGGCGCGGCGGCGCCGGTTTCCCCACCGGTAACAAATGGGAAAGCACCCGCAATGCCCACGGCGATGTGAAATACGTCATCTGCAACGCCGATGAAGGCGACCCCGGCGCCTATATGGACCGGAGTCTTGTTGAAGGCAATCCCCACAGCGTCCTCGAAGGCATGATTATCGGGGCTTACGCTATCGGCGGCCACGAGGGCTTTGTTTATATCCGTAATGAATATCCCCTCGCTGTTAAAAATATGCAGATAGCTATCGAACAGGCGGAGGCGCTCGGCCTGCTCGGTGATAATATCCTCGGTTCCGGCTTCAGCTTCAAAGTTCAGATAAGAAGAGGCGGCGGCGCTTTCGTCTGCGGTGAGTCCACCGCGCTGATGGCCTCGCTGGAAGGCAAGGTCGGCGAACCGCGCGCCAAATATATTCACACCTCGGAACAGGGTCTCTTCGGCAAGCCCAGCAACCTGAACAACGTGGAAACCTGGGCCAACGTGCCGCTTATCATCAATAAAGGTGCCGATTGGTACGCCAAGATTGGCACCGCCGGCAGCAAAGGCACCAAGATATTCGCCCTGGTCGGCAACATTACCAATACCGGCCTGGTGGAAGTGCCGATGGGGACCTCTCTGCGCAAGATTATCTTCGATATCGGCGGCGGTATCCCGAAAGGCCGCAAATTCAAGGCCGTCCAGACCGGCGGCCCTTCCGGCGGCATGATTCCGGAAAGACTGCTTGACCTGCCCGTGGACTTCGACGAACTGACCAAAGCCGGTTCGATGATGGGTTCCGGCGGCATGATTGTCATGGATGAAAAGACCTGCATGGTGGAAATGGCGCGCTACTACACTAACTTCCTCGTCGGCGAATCCTGCGGCAAGTGCCTGCCGTGCCGTGAAGGTCTGCGGCAGATGAAATACATCCTTGATGGCATCACTGAAGGACGCGGTAAAGAGGGTGATATTGAACTCCTTGAGGAATTATCCGCCGCGATGATTGACGCTTCGCTCTGTCAGTTGGGCCAATCGGCGCCCAATCCGGTCATAAGCTCCATCCGCTATTTCCGGGATGAATATGAAGCCCATATTAAAGAAAAGAAATGCCCCGCCGGTGTCTGTAAATTCGAGACGGCGAACGTTGTGAAATAAGGATTAGATAGATGGTAAATTTAACGATTAACGGACGACAAATCAAAGCGCAAGACGGCGTGACGGTATTGGAAGCCGCTAAAGCACATAATATCCACATACCCACGCTGTGTGTTAATGAATCCACCGCCCCTTACGGCGCCTGCCGCCTCTGCCTGGTAGAGATTAAGACCGCCAAAGGTCGGGAGCGGCTGGTCACTTCCTGTCTGTATAACGTAGAAGAAGGGCTTACCGTCCAGACGAATACGGAAAAAATCCTGAAGATCCGCCGCGTCCTGCTTGAGCTCTTGCTGGCCAGATGCCCGGATTCTGCTGAAATCCAGAAGCTGGCTCAAGAATACGGCGTGGCTAAGACCCGCTTCGTAGAACAAACCGGCAATAACAAGTGCATTCTCTGCGCCAATTGCTCCCGTACTTGTGAAGAAGTTGTCGGCGTGGCGGCCATCAGCCTTGCCAAACGCGGTATTGAACGGGAACTGACCACGCCCTTCGGCGAGGACTTTACCGATGCCTGCATCGGCTGCGGTTCCTGCTCTTACAGCTGCCCCACCGGCGCCATAACAGTGGAAGACAAGAAAGGCAAGCGGATTATCAAATGGCCGCATAATATCATGGAGTTCAAGCTCCGTAAATGCCCTGTCTGCGGCCAGTACTGGGCGCCGGAAAAGCAGATTAAGTATATTGCCAAAACATCAGGCACGCCATTGACCGATTATGATAAATGCCCCGATTGCCGTGACTAGTTTGACGGCAAATATAGCAGCGCAATATGGGAGGGGCAATAAAATGCCCCTCTTTTGTTAAGAATTATTGCGGAGTTTTTTGCGCTGGGTTATACTTTAGGCTGCGGGGTGTAGCGCAGTTGGTTTAGCGCGCAGCGTTTGGGACGCTGAGGTCGGAGGTTCAAATCCTCTCACCCCGACCATGAAATGACAAGAAAGATTGACACAGCTTGATTATCAAGATGTCATAGAGTGGAGGATAATGTGAAAGACAACTCTAATAACGGGCAACACGATACTATCGAACGCAACCTTGCCATGGAGCTGGTCCGCGTTACTGAAGCCGCCGCGATGGCGGCAGCCCAGCACCTCGGCAAAGGAGATAAGAACCTGGTGGACCAGGCGGCGGTTACCGCGATGCGTAATGTCCTCGGTTTTGTCCGCATGGACGGCATCGTCGTAATCGGAGAAGGGGAAAAAGATGAAGCGCCCATGCTTTACATCGGGGAGAAAATAGGTGACGGCTCGAATCCGAAGGTAGATATCGCCGTCGATCCCGTAGACGGTACAACGCTGACCGCCCGCGGTCTGTCCGGGGCAATTGCCGTGGTAGCGCTGTCTGCCCGCGGCACCATGCATTGCCCCCGTAACCTCGTATACATGAATAAAATCGTTACCAGTTCAGAGGCCAAACACGTTATCGATATAGACGCTCCGGTATCTGAAAATATCAGGAGGGTAGCCGCCGCCAAAGGTAAAAAAATATCCGAGATCACCGTAGTCGTGCTTGACCGGCCGCGCCATGATAAACTAATGCAAGAAATCCGCCAGGCCGGCGCCAGGGTAAAACTTATTCCCGACGGCGACATCTCGGCTTCCATAGAAGCGGCCCTTCCTGATACCGATGTTGATATGCTGATGGGCATCGGCGGCACGACGGAAGGCGTCCTTTCCGCCGCCGCCATCCGCTGTATCGATGGCTGCATTCAGTGCAAGGGCTGGCCGCGTGATGAAAAAGAAAAGAAAGCCGCTTTGGAACGCGGCGATGACCTCAAGAAAGTCTACTGCACAGAAGATCTTATCAGCAGTGATGACGTTTTCTTTGCTGCTACCGGCGTATCATCCGGCAACCTCTTGAAAGGGGTACGTTACTTCGCCGGCGGCGCTACCACCCAGTCCATCGCCATGCGCGGCCGTTCCGGCACCCTGCGCTGGGTAGACGCCCGCCATAACTTTATGAAGCTGGAAAAACTGGATGCTTCCAAATACGTTAAAGACCGCAAGTGGGCACAGCGCTAGCTAAACGCTGCGCAAGAGCATACCCAGGCCCTTGAAATTGGTTTTTATTTCTGCCCAGGAAGTACAGCGCCGCAGCCTCTGCCAGATATAACCGGGACGTAAATAAAACTGCCGGTATGCTTTGCTTGTCCATACCTTCAGGTCGTCGCGCGTTAGCTTGTCGCTCTCGAAGACCGGCGTCGTGGGATTATCCGTACCGGCGTAGATAAAGTCTTCCCATTTCGGTGGCTCCTGGCGGCCCTGCATATAGATATCGTATAGCTCGGTGGCGGGGAACGGGGTCGTCACGGAGAACTGCGCAAAGTCTACCTTCAGCTTTTTGGCAAAATCTATTGTCTGCCGGATGGTTTCCGGCGTTTCCCCGGGTGAGCCCAGCATGAAATAGCCCACCACCTGCAGCCCCACCTCATGATGGGCCTGCACCGCTTGCTCCACCTGTTCCAGCGTGATATCTTTTTGGAGAATTTTCATTATCTCCGGCGAAGCCGTCTCGATGCCGTAAGCCACGGCATAACAGCCGGCCTGTTTCATATGCTGTAGCAGCTCTTTATCTACCAGGTTTACCCTGGTCTCGCAGGTCCAGGCTATTTTTAACCCCTTTTCCAGTATTTTATCGGCGATGCCGTGAACGCGCTTTTTATCCAGCGTGAAAGAGTCATCATAAAACGCTATTTCCCTGACCCCGAACTTTTCCTGCAAGTAAGCCATCTCGTCAACAACCCGTTCCGCGCTCTGCGCCCGGAATTTGCTGCCGAAAACCGGCTTGGAGCAGTAAGCGCAGCGGTAAGGGCATCCCCGGCTCGTTACCATGGCGGCAAATGGCAGCTGCATGCCGTGCGGCGGATGTGGCCGGTATTGCCGCCACGGCAGCAAATGGAAAGCCGGGTAGGGCAAGGCATCCATATCGGTTTCTTTAGATGGTGGTAGGCTATGGACAGCTTTGCCGTTCTCCAGATAACTTATGCCCGTTACGCTTGCTATAGGCTGCTTTTCTTCGATAGCCTGCATCAGCCGGATAATTGTCTCATCCGCTTCCCCCCGTACGATGAAATTGATGTCTGGTGCCGATGTCAGTGTTTCCTCCGGGAGCAGCGTTGCATGCGGCCCGCCCAGAACGATGGTTAAATCCGGTTTTTCCTGCTTTAGATGATGGGCTATGTTTAACGCCGTGCCGATAGTTGGGGTCATGGCTGTAATCCCCACTACATCCGTATCCGTTACCGCTTTGGCGGCTGCTTCCGGCGTTAAGCCCGCGGCGTTGGCGTCCAGGAGCTTTACCGTATAGCAGCCCTGTTTTTCCAGTATCGCCGCGATAAGCGCCAGCCCCAGCGGTGGTTGGGGATAACGGGTATTTTGGGGAGGATTAATTAATGTTATTTTAAGCATGTTCTTTTATGGGAATCGTAAGGATGTTTACCGGGGAAAGTATCAAAATTGATATCAATTCTTTCTCACCCGCGTTAGTACCCGGAGAATCAGGCCGGTAAATATGCTGAACATTCCAACAACCAGGAAGAGTACCGCTAACAATGTAGTGCCCACCGGCAGTATCCCGCTGGCGGAAAACATCGTGATAACACGAATGCCGAATACCAGCCCGATTATTATGGATAATAAGCCGCCCAGCCCGAAGAAAAATGTCGGGCGCTGTTCAGAAATCATGGATATCACGCTGGCTAATACCCCCAGCCCGTGTTGGAACGGATTGAGCGTCGAGCTGTCGGTACTGTAAACCACGGATACCGGCACCTGCTGTGTCTTCAGGTTTTTCCTGGCGGCTTCCGCTACCGTTTCCGCGGAAACGGCCATGCCTTTTTCCTTTAGTTCCAGGGTGTTATATGCCTTGCGGGAAAAAGCCCGGAAACCGCATTCGGAATCGGTCAGCTTTTCATCGGAAAGAGTTTTCACGGAACTTAGGATGAGTTTTTGCCCGATCCGCCGGTAAAAAGGTATTTTTTTCTTTTCCTTCTGCCGTGACCCTATGACAAAATCGCACTCGTTTTCCAGCACGGGCTTGATTACATTAGGTATTTCCTGCGGATTGTGCTGTGCATCCGCATCCAGTATCACCAGCGCGTCAGGGTTTCTCTTTTTGGCTTCCGCGAGGATGCTCTGGATAGCCGCGCCGTAGCCCTTGTTCTTTTCATGCTGGATTACATCCGCTCCGGCCAGCTTGGCGATTTTAGCAGTATTATCCGAGCTGCCGTCATCCACAACGAAGACTTCATCGACGTACTGGCGGATATTAAGCACTAGGCTGCCGATATATTTCTCTTCATTATACGCCGGCATCCCGGCGATTATCTTTAGCTTGCGCGTTTTGGCGTCATTCATAGCTGCAGCTTCCTCGATATTGCTTACATTATAACGTCACGTGACTACGCAAGCAAGAGGAAGCGCACGAAAGTTAATGTTTCACTTTGGGAACTCTTTTGACACATTCTTTTCCCTGTCTCTCTTTCGCAAAGAGCCTGTCCCGTACTGCGATATGGGAAAGATTAAGGTGGCTTTTGTCTTTGACCTTTGAAATTTTTTTGACATCTCCTTTCTTATCCCTTATATTACCATTAGTAATACAAGGAGGATTTCCATGACTTCAGAACATACCCGCGTATCTTTAGAAGGAATGATGAACCGTTTCCTGCTATCGCTGGTCGCTCACGACCCCAAGCGTGTCCCGCTTTCTAAAAAAGTAAAATATACGGAAAATACCATCCCCCTGCCGGTAGGGGAGGCTTTGTGGGCTACCGCCTCGGACCTGCCCACCTACCGCCTGTACGTCTGTGATACCCTCACCGGGCAGGTAGGCCTTTACGGCTATATGAAAGAAAACGGCTTCCCCATCATTATCTCCTCGCGTTTGAAAGTTGAAAAAGACATGATTACGGAGATCGAGAACATTGTGGTCAGAAAAGGGGAAATGCCGTTTATTGAGGAAAATCTAAAAAAGCCCCGCCAGGTCTTCCTGGAAGATTTGAAACCGGAAGATAAAATCTCCCGCGCGGAAATGGTACGCATCTCTGACCTTTATTTCGACGCGCTGGAACAGGATAACGGCGATATCGTCCCGCTGTGGGATGAATGCAACCGTATTGAAAACAGCATGCAGACCACCAATAATCCGGGTTTGTTCCCGCAGGACCCCGATAAACCGCCGCGGCCCACGGACTGCCGCGGGCAGATAAGCGCCAAGACGTTCGCCTATATCACCTCCATCAAGCCGCGGCGCTGGACCGTCGTTGACGAGGAGCGGGGCATCACCTTCGGGAGTTTCATGTTCCACCACAAAGGCACGTTAAAGTCGGTCGAGGTGCCGGGTATCGGTACCGTGGAAATGATACCCGTAGCCCAGCGGCCTTTCACCGTAATTGTCAGCGAGCTGTTTAAAGTCGTCGGCGGCAGAATACAGGCCATTGAAGCCATTATGACCTCGCTGCCTTACGGCGCCAAATCCGGCTGGGACGATTAAGTCTGATTGTCATTCCAGCCTAAGCTGGAATCCATTTATTGAATTCAACACCACCCGGAAATCCTTGGTGGCTTCTGTCCCATGACAGAATGACGATGGCTTTTGACATCCCATCCCTTTCACGCTAAAATTAGAATTGCGTCGTGTGCGAGTAACTCGGCTGGTAGAATTTCCCGATTCTATCGGGACTGTTGTGGGTTCTATGCGGGAGTAACTCAGTTGGTAGAGTTCCTGCCCTCCAAGCAGGCTGTCGCGGGTTCGAGTCCCGTCTCCCGCTCCATATATGAATTCACAGGAGGAACCTATGGCTGAATCCAGATATGAAAAATACGTAGTCAGAAAACCCGCCATCATAAAACCTGATTACACGGAAGAAGTCCCCAAAGGCGATAAAATCCCGCTGCGCACTCCTTATGATACCGGCCCCTTGGTCATCTTTTCCAAAGACTTTGTGCCTGAAGCCAATACTATCGTCGAATACGGCATCGTTTCCGGGGATATGACTATCGGGGACGGCAGCTTCGTCAACAAGCACAAACACGATTACGAAGAAATCTTTATGTTCCTGGGTACCGACCCCAAAGACCCCCGCGACCTCGGTGCCGAGGTGGAGTTCTGGATAGGGGAGGGGCAAGCCCTGGAAAAGATTGTTTTTACCACCTCATCCAGCATTTACGTGCCGCCAGGCGTGGCGCATTTCCCGCAGATCTGGCGGAAGGTAAAAAGACCGGTCTTTACGGTAGTGATTATGCCCACGACGGGGAAGAAAGTATTAAAACCGGCGAAGGGTTAAATCCGCCGTTATTTGACATAATATTTTCACGGTTTATCCCGGCGCCTCGACGGTTATGGTCGTGCCTCTGCCCGGCTCGGATTGCAGAGACATTGTTCCGCCCACCAGTTGTACCCGTTCCTGCATGCCGGCCAGTCCCAGCTTGCCATGTTTGGCCAAATCTCCGACATGGCCCTGCATGGTAAAGCCTTTGCCATTATCGCAAACCGTAATCTTGGTCTTCCGGTCATGAAATTCAATGATAATGCCTGCCCGGGTGGCGCTGGAATGTTTCCATATATTTCTCAAGGCTTCCTGAATAACCCGGAACAGCGCGATGGCGCTCTCTTCCGGCAGCCGGTGCTCTTTGCCGATTACATTCAGTCTTGTCTTGATTCCGGAATACTTCTCTGATTCTTCGGCCAGCCAGCGGATTGCCGGCAGCAGGCCAAGCCTGTCTATCGCCGCCGGGCGCAGGTCCTGGCTTAAACGTCTTATTCCCTGGATAACATTGTTTGTCTGGTCCCATAGTCCTTCCAGTTTTTCCCGCACACCATCGGGGATATCCTTGCCGGTAGCCAGGACATCCAGCTGACGCGAAAGCGCAATTAATGATTGTATGGTATCATCATGGAGTTCATGAGAAATACGCTTCCGCTCCTCTTCCTGGGCGCGCGTGGCCAGCTGGAGATAATCACGCAGATTCTCATTCATTCTCTTCTGTTCCGTAATATCGCGGGCGATGTTTTGAAAGCCCACCGGCTTCCCATTGTCCGTTACCACGCTGGTAGAAAGCTGGATGTATGCCTGCTGCCCATCCTTCCGGAAAACCCGCTGTTCGTAAGGCTGTTCGACCGGTTCATTGCTAAGCAGCTTTCTTCTGATTTGATGCGCCAGTTCCAGGCTTTCCTGCGATAAAAATTCCCTGGCGTTCATTTTTTGTATTTCTTCACTGCTATAGCCGATTATCTTTTCCGAAGCCCGGTTAAAACTGGTAAAATTGCCTTCCAGGTCATGGACCCAGATTCCATCGAAGGCATTCTCGAAGAGCTTGCGGTAACGCTCCTCGGAAATCATTAAGTCGTGCCTGGCGGCTTCGAGACGTTTGCGGTATTCCCTTTCCCGGCGCAGTGAAGCAAAACTTAATGACAATACATTACCGACGACAAAAATCACAATGATTTCGAAGATAGAAACCCCGCTGTTTTCGGAGAAGAGGACAGCTTTGGGAAGCATGACCACGACCGCCAGCAGCGAGATATAAAAAGCCCCCCTCAACCCAAAGATAAATCCCGCCCAGATAATCGGCGCCAGGAAAAGGACTCTTTCAAACGTAGCGCGGGTCAGGCCAAGCCCGGAGATGAACTGGTTAATGAACGCCGGATGATTCAATCCATCGATATAATGAGGGATGGAGATAAGCGCCGTAACGGCAAGAATAAGCCAGAATCCCGGATTGCGGATAATGCCGGATACTTTCCTGGTGATTTCAGCACGCGTCAAAGTACTACCTCTAATAATGGAAAAGGACGATTTCAGGGTATATCTTCAAGGGTAACCCAGCCTTCTTTTAACGCCCGTACGACGGCTTCCGTGCGCGAGCTGACCTGAAGTTTGTTAAAAATATGTCCCAGGTGGGCTTGAACCGTACGCAGGCTAAGGCACAGCTCATCCGCGATGTCCTGGTTACTCAAACCGCGCGTGGCGTATTTGAGCACTTCTATCTCTCGGTCGCTTAATACTTCCGTAGATTTTTGCCCGGTTGTCTTACCCGAAGACGGCACGAAGCGGTTCAGCACCTTCCTGGCGATTGCCGGGTGTAATACTGATTCTCCGGCATGTACCTGCCTTACTGCTTCGATAAGTTCGCGGCCGCGCACGCTTTTCAATAAATAGCCGGCAGCCCCGGCTTCCAGCAGGCTGAAAATGAACTGGTCGTCATCATAAGCGGAAAGAATGAGTACGGCTACCGTAGGATAAAGCGATTTTATCTGGCGTGTAGCCTCGATACCGTCGACGCCGGGCATGGCAATATCGATAATGGCTACATCAGGCTTAGTGCTGCCGGCCAGCTTTACCGCTTCAGCGCCATCGGCAGCTTCCGCAACGACATCCATATCATCTTCCTGCTCCAGTATCTGCCGTGTCCCGTCACGGACCACTGCATGGTCATCGGCAATCAGAATCTTTATTTTGCTCATATTCAATTCCCTATCATTTATACTTGATTATATGATACACCTTACAGTCAAGTCTATATTGGACGCTAGTACCAACATTCAATTATATCATTTATTGATTAAGCATAAATGCTTATCCGGACGGGGAAAGAAAACGAGGCATAAATACCTATTGGAATAAGTAGCAAAAACGAAGCTTTTACAGACCTTAAGTGATAATCTTAAATTAGTTAGAACTCGGAACCGGTAAAAGGAGAGCTATATAATGCATTGGGAAATGGTAATAGCGCTGATAATCGCCGTGCCGGTTATTCTTTTCCCGGCAGCGTATGTCTGGTATCTGAATATCGGTGGGATATTTTCAAATTTCAAGGAAGCAAAAGCGAAGCGGCTTGCCAGAGAGAGCGGGGGGAAATAACCCTCCGGGCTTAAATTAGCCGCGTCGCGCAGACAGGTAAGGTAGCATGAACTGGCAAATATTTATCGCCATGATAGTGGCCATCCCGATAATCCTGCTTCCCGTAGCCTGCATATGGTATCTGAATATCGGCGGGATATTCAATAATGTCAAATCATCGATAGCCAGACGCAACGGAAAAAATAAAAACAAGTAAGTGGTCGCCAATCAAAAATAATTCAAGGCAATCCGTCAGATAATTCACTGATTAAAAAAGGCGGCAGGAGTGGAATCAATCTCCCTGCCGCCTAAATATTTTATCTGTAATAAAATCAGGATAACAGTGTAAGCTCTTAATTAACGCCTACCAGGGAATCTCCCGGTTTTTCAGCGTGTGAATCAGGTCATCAATCGGTATCGCCGTCAATGTCAGCGTTTGCGTGGTGCCTTTGGCGCTTAAACGGATTGCCAGTTTCGCCATGGCTTCATTGTTCGGAGCTTCGAGAATATTAACGAAATCATATTGCCCCAGCAGCGCGTACTGCGTAAGAATCTTCACCCCCATAAATTCCACTTCCTTATTGATTTCCTTAAGCAGTTCCGGGTTATCCTGTAGGGCTTTCCTCCCGTTATCGGTAAGTGTCGTCAGCATTAAATAAACGGACATCTCGAACCTCCTTCTTTGATGTTATCTGCTTATTATGAAGATATGCCTACCCCGTTTGTCAACTGCTCAATATGCGTTGCTGCTTATGTATAATTTAAGGACGGGAAATCTTTTTGGCTGTTTTCGGGGCGGCGTGCTTCGTATTTTGTGGTTTTAAGCTTATTGCCAATCCTGCAACGGAAGAGGATAAGAGGAGAAAAGGCCTCCACGACAAATCCACGTTTACTTTTTCCTCCAGGTACCTTATACTCAAAACACCCTTACCTTGCTTTGTCACGCTGGAGCGGAGCATATCAGGGTGGGGCATTTCCCTTCCCATTTCCCTCCATAAAATCTCGTCTCTTCCTGCACTCTTATAAGACGAATAAGGAAAATGAAGTTAATTTAACATAAAACAAATAAAAACAAATCAGCTTCATCCCCAAGCTAAGAGGGTGTAAAAAAAAATTTAAAAAAACAAATAAACAAATCCCGTATGCTATAATAAAGCAAAATTGTCATCGGAGGTCTGCCGGAAATGACTGCTGATAATGTGGAAATGTTAAAAGCCAAAGAGGCCGGTGAACCTATTGCCTCTTTTTTAAAAATGAAACTGGTCGAGCTTACGCCGGGCTACGCCAAAATAAAGATGAAACTTATACCGGAACACATGAACTTTAACGGCCTGGTCTTCGGCGGTATTGTCATGGCGGTAGCTGCCCAGGCTTTCGCTTATGCCACTAATTCCCTGGTATCACCCTCCATCGCCAGCCAGTTCAATATCCACCTTATTTCCGGCGCCGCGGTAGGGGACACGCTGGTAGGGGAGTGCCGGGTCGTTAAAAGCGGGCGCCGTATCGGCGTCTCCGAGATGACCGTCACCAACCAGGCGGGCAAGCTCATCGCTAAAGCTACCGGCACTACCGTAGTAACAGGATGACTTTTTAACACGCTTTCCAGCTTCATTTCAAGTTGACAGATTCGTTATAGATATGTTAAGCTAAGCCATCATTTGTTTTATAGTAAGAAGTGCTACGTGAAAACACTGATTAATTGCGGCAGGGTGGAGAAACCGGAATTCATGTTTACCGGGCGCACAGTCGGTGCGCGTGGGAGGTATTAAGGTTCTTTAGCAGATAGATAAGCTGTTTTCAGCTGCCATTTTTACTCGGATTACCTCCCCAAACGGGAGGTAATTTAGTTTAAGGGCTTTTTCAGGCGTTATTTAATGGAAAAAAGAGCAACACTTCCTCAAATTATTAAGAGTAACCGTGATAAGTGGGGCAAGCAAACCGCCATGTGCATGAAGATGTTCGGCGTATGGCACCAGTACAGCTGGCAAGACTATTACGATAATGTCAAGCACCTGTCACTGGGATTGATATCCCTCGGCCTTAACCCCGGCGATGTTGTGGCCATTATTGGCGATAACGAGCCGCAATGGTTCTGGGCGGAATTCGCCGCCCAGGCCGCCGGAGGCATCGCCACCGGCATTTACGTTGATTCCATCCCCTCGGAGGTAAAATACACGGCGGAACACTCCGGTGCTAAATTCGCCGTCGTTAACGACCAGGAGCAGACGGATAAGTTCCTGGAAATTAAAAAGGAAATTCCTCTAATCCAAAAGGTTATTTACTGGGACCCCAAGGGCTTGAGAAACTATGACGACCCCATGCTTATCAGCTTCAACAAGGTCATGGAGCTGGGTAAAGAATATGAAAAAACACACCCCGGCCTTTTTGAACAGAAGGTTGATGCCGGCAAGGGTGACGACCCGGCTTTTATCTACTATACTTCCGGCACCACCGGGCTGCCCAAAGGCGCGGTGCTTACCCACCGCGCGCTGATAACCACCGCTCAAGGATTCATCAGCCGCTATCCCCTGAATGAAAAAGATAATCTTATTTCCAACTTCCCGGCGGCCTGGGTAGGAGATAGCTTTTTCGCCACCATACCCCATTTACTCACCGGCGCCAAGCTCAATTTCCCGGAAGAGCCGGAAACCATCGCGGAAGATACCCGGGAAATCGGCCCCAACTTTGTTATCTACGGACCGCGGCAGTGGGAAGGACTGGTCAGTGAAATCCAGGTGAAAATGCTGGATGCCGGCTGGCTCAAGCGTTTTACTTATAAACTTTTCCTGCCGGTGGGCCATAAAATCGCTGATATGAATTTTGAAGGCAAAACTCCTAATCTATTCTGGCGTATCCTGCACGGCTTTGCTTACCTGGCTTTATTCCGGCCGCTCAAAGACCGGCTGGGACTGGGGAATGTCCGGTTCGCCGTAACCGGCAGTTCAGTTTTAAGCCTGGATACCTTCCGCCTGATACACGCTATCGGCGTGGAACTACGGCAATGTTACGCCAGCACGGAAGCCGGCCTTATCTCGTCTCACGGCAAAGGTGAAGTGAAATTTGAGAGTCTGGGCCGCCCGGCGTTAGGCACCAGTCTCCGCATCACTAAAGAAGGTGAGCTCCTGGTTAGCTCTGACTGCATGTTTACCGGCTACCATAAGAACCCGGATAAAACCGCGGTTACCCTAATCGATGGCTGGTGCCATACGGGAGATGCCGTCAACCTCAACGAGCAGGGACATATCATCTTCATGGACCGCCTGGAACACATGGGACTATTGAAGACCGGTGCCAAGTATGCGCCGCAATACATCGAGGGCCGGCTGCGGTTCAGCCCTTATATCAAGGACGCGATGGTCATCGGCGGTAAAGACAAAGACTACGTCTCCGCTATCCTGAATATAGATTTTGCGATGGTCGGTAAATGGGCGGAACGCAATCGTATTCCTTATACGACCTTCGTCGACCTATCCCAGAAAAAAGAGGTAGCGGACCTGGTACGGCAGGACCTGGAGCGTGTTAACGGGTACCTTCCGGAGCAATCCCGTGTTCAAAAGTTCGTTCTCCTTCATAAAGAATTCGATCCTGATGAAGCGGAACTGACGCGCACCCGCAAATTGCGCAGAGAATTCATGGAACAGCGCTATAAAGACCTCATCGATGCCTTGTATAGCGGCCAGGACAAGATAGATGTCCAGGCGCCGGTAACCTACCGGGACGGGCGCAAGGGCGTGGTAACCACCGGCATTCAGGTAAGAAATATTAGAAAAGAGGCATCTTAAGCGATGAATTGGGCTGAACTCTTGCAATTTGTCATAACCGGTATTTCCGTGGGTATGGTCTACGCCCTTATTGCGCTTGGCTTCGCTCTAATCTGGAAATCCAGCAGCGTCGCCAACCTGGCACTGGGACAAATTGTATTACTTTCTTCCTGGTTCACTTATTCGATGCTGGTGCAGGCTGAATTACCCTTGTACGTGGCTTTCCTGGTAGTTGTTGTCTTTGCTTTATTCCTGGGCTGGGCTATCGAGCGCTTTACATTACGCCCCCTTATCGCCCAGCCGATATTATCGCTCATCGCTGTAACGCTGGGTATCGGCTATTTCATTGAAGGCGTCATCACTTTCATCTGGCCGTGGAGCGTGGATGCCCTGCCGCGCATTTTCCCCAAGTCGGTTATTCACATCGGGCCAGCGGTTGTCTCGCAGGAATACGTCTGGGTGGTAGGCATCTGCCTGGTCGTCTTTGTCCTGCTAACCATGTTCTTCCGCTATCACAAAATGGGCATCGCCATGCGCGCTACCGCTGACGACCAGATGGCGGTACAGGCCTGCGGCATACCGGTAACGAGGGTGTTTTCTACATCCTGGATGCTGGCCTGCGTAGTAGCTGCCATTGGAGGGATATTGATTTCCAGCATCGGCGGTATCAGCCACGGTCTGATAGAAACCGGGCTTAAATCATTCTCTGTTGTGATACTGGGTGGGCTTGACTCGTTTATTGGGGCGATGGTTGCCGGGCCCATCATTGGGTTGGCAGAGAGCGTCGGGGGAGGTTATCTGGCAAAGGTTATCGAGTGGGGTGGTGTCAGAGATATCATACCGTTTATCATTATTATTATCGTCATGGTCATCAAGCCTTTCGGGCTATTCGGCGAGAAGCGTATAGAGAGGATATAAAATAGTGAGTTTGCCGTGCGGGGTCCGCAATTATAATTACGCTCAAGATATGGCTATCGTGCGCACCAGGACGCAATGGGTGCTGCTAGCAGCCGTTCTTATGTTTATTCTCACTCTTCCGGTTTATATGGGTAACTACTGGCTTGGTGTGTTTACTCAAATCGGGATTACGCTCATTGCCGCGCTGGGGTTGAATATCCTGGTAGGCTACTGCGGGCAGCTATCCATCGGACATGCGGGGTTTATTGCGGTAGGCGCTTATACATCCGCTATCTTAACCGAACGTTTTGGGCTGCCTTTTATCGTTGGACTTGTTGCTGCCGGCCTGGTGTCCGGTTTTGTCGGCATTATCTTCGGGCTGCCTTCCGTCAGGGTCAAGGGATTTTACCTGGCTATCACCACGATTGCCGCCCAGTTTATCATTATCTGGGTCATTAATCACTGGGGCATAACAGGAGGGTTCAACGGTATTTCCGTGCCTTATGCCTCTTTATTCGGCTTTGAATTCGCCAGCCGGACCAGCCAGTTTTATCTGGTTATTATCATCACGATTGCCGCCGTCTTTTTCGCCAAAAATATTGCCCGGACCAAGATAGGGCGGGCTTTTATCGCCGTTCGCGATAATGACCTTGCCGCCGAGGTCATGGGGGTCAATCTTCTTTATTACAAGCTGCTGGCGTTCTTTATCGGCTGCTTCTTCGCCGGTATAGCAGGCTCGCTGCTCGCCCATACCACCTATACTCTGAATGCCGAACAGTTCAGTTTCACCGATTCTATTCTTTACATCGGCATAATTATCATCGGAGGGCTGGGCACGACACTAGGGCCGATACTTGGCGTTATTTTCATTATCCTGCTACAAAAAGTGCTATTGCCGGGATACCTGGTGCCTTTTCTGGAAAATACTTTCACCGGTTTACCCGCCGGCTTTGCCAGCGGCGTGGCGCCCATGGTTTTTGGCATTATCCTTGTTCTGTTCCTGGTACTGGAACCAAGAGGACTGGCACACCGCTGGTCGCTTTTCAAGGCCGCTTACCGTTTGTGGCCGTTTTCTTACTAAATAAAGGAGGGTTAGGATGATGTAACCCCTTGGCGGAACACAACTAATAAATAAGACCGATTTAAGAGGAGGAGAAAATGAAAAATAAAAAACTGCTGATTATTTCAACTATTTTATGCCTGGTATTACTTATAACCGCTTTGCCGGTGCTCGGCGGCTGCGGCGATGGAGACAACAAAGAAGGCAAAACCCTTAAAGTGGGTATTATGACCCCGCATACCGGCAAGGCAGCCGAAAAAGGGGTTCCTCTAAGAGACGCCAACCTCGACTGCATCGAATATATCAATACGGAACTGGGCGGCGTTAACGGCTACAAGATAGAAGCTATCAACCTGGATAGTCAATACGATGCCGCCATCGCGGTGAATGACATTAACAAATTCATGGATGACGGCTGTATTTTCTTCACTACTTCTTCGTCCACCGAGATGGGCTATGTGCAGGAAATCGCCAACCGGGCAGGTTTCCCCGGACTGGTAGCTTACTCCTCCCCGAGTAACTATCATCCGCCGCTCCACATCTACGGGCAGACCCCCGATTACGGGGATGACTGGATAGCCTTTACCAACTATTACCTGTCCAATATCTGGCAGGGCACCGGCAAACCCAGGATGGCTTTAATGGCCCTTAATAACCCCACCGGCTACGGCGCTGTAAATGCCGCCAAAGCTATGGCCGATACTCTCGGCGTGGAAATCATTGCCACGGAAGAGCACGCCGCCACCACTATCTCCGAGATGGAAGCTCTTACCCGCGTCAAGGCGTTGAACCCGGATGTTATCTATATCGCTAGTACGCCCAAACCGGCCGGCGTCATCATCAGCAATGCTCGGGAACTGGGCATATATCCCGGTGTCACCATCGGTCTCGGTCATGCCGCTATGGTCGGGTCGCTAATCACGCTGGCGGGTGCGGATGTCGTCGAAGGCGTGTACGGAACCTTCCCCACGGTCATGTGGACGGAAGATGTCCCTGCCATGGCCAAGATGACGGAATACGTGCAAAAACTCCATCCCAGTGATGAAGGCAACCCGGATTACATCGCCGCCTGGGCGCAAAGCCTGATTATTGCCGAGATTCTCAAGAAAGCTCTGAATGAGGTCGGTTATGACGTTCTGGCTAAAGGCGATGCGGCCGCCTGGGAAGCTGTTGAAAAATATGGTTTCCAGAAGCTGGCAGGTTATGATGTCGGCGGTCTCCAGGGTGCGGTCAGCTACTCCGAGGGAGACAACCGATTGACCAAATACAATCGCGTCTACCAGGTTGTCGACGGGGTAATTTCCAATCCCAGCCCCTGGGTAGAAGCCTCATTGGTTAAATACGAAGACTACGACTGGTTTACCCAGAAATAGCTGGAAATAGCGGGGTTCCGCAGTGCGGGGCCCCGCTATAAGGAAACAAGATATGCTCAAGCTGAACAACATCGAAGTTACTTACCTTAACGTCATCAGGGTGCTGCACGGCGTTTCCATAGCTGTCGAGGACGGCGCGATTATCGCGCTCCTGGGCGCTAACGGCGCCGGTAAAAGCACCACCCTTAAGGCGATATCTGGCCTGCTTCATATCGAAGAGGGCGAGGTAACCGATGGCTCTATCGAGTGGAACGGCGAGCGTATCGATAAGAAAAATGCCGAAGCAATCGGGAAACTCGGCATCATCCAGGCGTTAGAAGGACGCCACGTCTTCGAGCACCTTACCGCGGAGGAAAATCTTTTGGTCGGCGCGCACAACCGTCGCGACCGCCATGCCGTGAAACAAGACCTTGAGATGGTTTATGACTACTTTCCGCGCCTGAAACAATTACGCCGCAATACGGCCGGGTATCTCTCCGGCGGCGAGCAGCAGATGGTCGTCATCGGCCGCGCCATGATGGCCACCCCTAAACTGATGATGCTCGATGAGCCTTCTCTTGGTCTAGCACCCCTATTGGTCGAAGAAATATATGACATCATTAAGCGGTTCAATACCGAGCACAAGACATCAGTATTACTCGTAGAACAAAACGTCCGTATCGCTTTGAGCATCGCTCACTACGGCTATGTCATGGAAAATGGGCGTGTCGTGCTTGACGGCAGTGCTGATTTCCTGAAGAATAATGAGGACGTAAAAGAGTTTTACATGGGTCTTTCCGCCCTGGGCACCAAGAAAAGCTACCGCGAGGTAAAGCATTACAAGAGGAGAAAGAGATGGCTGTAACCCCCCGTAAGGACGAATACTTTGACGAATTGGAAACGATGTCCGCAACGGACCGCCAAAAATACCTTGATAAAAAGCTGGCGGAAAAAATCTCTTATTCCTATAATCACGCTCCTGCGGTAAAACACCTGCTGGATAAAGCCGGGGTTGGTCCGCAAGATATCCGTACGGTTAAAGACCTGGAGAAATTGCCGGTAACCCGCAAGACCGACCTTCTGGAAATGCAGAAATCCAATCTACCTTTCGGCGGAGTACTCGCCATGCCGCAGGAAGATATTGAGCGCGTCTTCATTTCCCCCGGCCCCATCTATGAAATCCAGCCTTCCAGCCAGCCATGGTTCGCCAAATCGTTCTGGGCGGCAGGCTTTAGAAAAGGTGATATCGTCATTAACACCTTTACCTACCACATGTCCCCGGCCGGCTTTCTCTTCCATGAAGGTCTTAAAGACTGCGGGGCAACGGTAGTTGTTGCCGGAACCGGCAATACTGACCTTCAGATACAAATCATGAAAGAGCTTAAAGTGACCGGGTTCGTGGGGACGCCCAGCTTTCTGAATACTATCATTAAGCGGGCGGAGGAAATGGGGCATAACGTTAAACGTGACTTGTTTATCAAGCGTGCCTGGTTTACCGGTGAAATGCTGCCGCCTTCCCTCCGCAAGGTTTTTGAGGAACAATACAATATCGATACCTACCAAGCCTATGCCGTTACGGAACCCGGCGGCGCTATCGCTTATGAGTGCCAGCACAAATCCGGCATGCATCTGATGGACGAATATATCACGGAAATTGTCGACCCTGAGACAGGGAGGCAGTTAGGCCCCGGCGAGGTGGGGGAAATCGTGACCACGCAGCTCTTAAACAAAAACTGGGGGCTTATCCGCTTCGGCACGGGTGATTTATCATCTTACGTCACCGAGCCGTGCCCCTGCGGGCGTACCGCTTACCGTATTACCGGCATCGGCGGTAGGGCAGGGGATGCGGTAAAAGTGCGGGGTATGTTCATCGTCGCCAAACAGGCGGAGCAAACGATTATGAGTTTCAGCCAGGTGGCGTGTTATCAGCTGGTGGTGGGGCAAAGCAACCACCGGGATGAGATGGTGCTCAAGCTGGAACTGAAAGACGACAGCGTAGACAAGAACAAGTTATCACTTGACATAAATAACAAGTTTCAGGACATCTGCCGTATCAAGATAGACCGCATTGAATACGTGCCAGCCGGGACCATCGGGGAAAAGGGGCAGGGCATTAAAGACGTACGTAAGTGGGAGTAATCGTTATTTTTTCTCTTCCCCGAGGTAAGCGGCGATAACCTGCGGGTTGTTCTTTATCTCGTCCGGCGTCCCTTCGGCGATTTTCTTGCCGAAGTCCAGCACCACAATCCTGTCCGCGATATCCATCACCACCCCCATATCATGTTCCACCAGGATAATGCAGCTCACGCCGTCCCGCAGCACCGGCGTATCCGGGTAAGTGACGCCCTGGCCTTCAAAAATATCGACAATAAAGCGGGCGATGTCTTCTTTCTCTTCCAGGTTCATCCCGGCCATCGGCTCGTCTAGCAGCAAGACTTTGGGTTCCAGTGCTAACGCCCTTCCCAGTTCCACCCGTTTTCTCATGCCGTAGGGCAGCACGCCGACCGTATTCTTGCGTATCGATTCTATTTCCAGGAAATCAATGATATCCTCAACCGTTTTTCGGTGGATAACTTCTTCTTTATGCGCCCACCCGAAGTACAAAGCGCTGGCAAAGATATTTTGTTTCATTAACACATGCCGTGCCGCCATGATGTTATCCAGCGTGCTCAAACCCGTGTACAACTCGATGTTCTGGAATGTCCTGGCCAGACCCAGCCGGGCGGCTTTATCCGGACGTATGCGGGTAATTCTTTTACCGTCAAAAATTATTTCTCCCGCCTGCGGTTTGTAAAATCCGTTGATACAGTTTAAAAGGCAGGTCTTGCCGGCGCCGTTAGGCCCGATAATCGCCAGGATTTCTTTGTCATGGACATCCACACTGATATCGGTTAAGGCCTTCACCCCGCCGAAAGAAAGGGAAACGTGATCTATTTTTATCCTTACATCGGGATTCCGGTTACCGGTAGTATTTGTTGCTGATATCGTCACTTTACACCTAGCATTTTATCACGGTACTGATTCAAGGCAGGACAGTCTTTACCATTACATTTTAGCTGTTTACCTGTTAATTTACTCTTTTTTTGAAGAGACTTCTTTACTTCTTTCCCGGGGTTTTCATATTTCTGCATACCGGCACACTTAACCTTACCGTCCCCGGAAACGATAAGCGTTACTTCATCGTCAACGGATTCACAAAATATCGTTGTTGCTGTCAGTTCCCAATCAACCATTTAAGTCATTCCCTGGTAAATTAAACTACATTTATCTTACTATGAATTTGAATGTAATTCAAACGTGCGCCGCTTGATATTGTGAGTATATCAATGTAAAATATTGACGGGTAGGGGGAGGGGCGGTTCTGCTTCTTTAGGGGGCTCGTAGCTCAGCGGCAGAGCGGACGGCTCATAACCGTTTGGTCCCAGGTTCGATCCCTGGCGAGCCCACCATCAATCGCCGGGCAACACTTTACATAATACTGTCTGAAGCTATACAATGATATTGCTAGTCTTGAGCATCGGCTATCGCTAGCAAATCTGGGCTTTTCTCATCCTGTTGAACAGCATAAACGAGGTAATCGTAGCTGATTTTATAGCCTTCATAATGCTGTTGGTCAAAGCGGGGCTTTCCCCAGTCATAAGCAATCATTCGATTACCGGCCTTTACCAGTAGCCAGACATGGTTGCTCTGTGTATAGGTTTCACCACTCATATCCAGGTTTCCCACAACAGGAGTGGATTCCATGCCTAATTGCTTAAAGTGACGGTGCATGTCCAGTGTTGCGTCATCACAATCATAAGTGGCGGCAGGTTCACCAACTTTAGGGAAAAAGATATTGCTGAATTGCAGCATGGCTAGAATTACAGCCGCGGCTATAAGCAGGTAGTCTGCTGTTTTGATAAGAACGCCCGTATACTTCCCCATATAAAAATTATAATCAGGCCTGCAGAACGTTCGTAGATATTTTTATTAAGCTTTGATAAAGGTTTGATTAAGGTTTCATAAATCCGCACAGAATATTGCATTTTTAAAAATATGTGATATTATTCAAGTGAAAATGAGGTAATTTTTGGACAGGAGGTTTTTTATGTCTGATAATATACCTCAAAGACCAAGAGAAGATTCTGAACTAACGCGTTATCTTAAAGCATATGTCCTTAATAAGGACAGCAGTCGGCAATTGCAAGCAGAAAGAGTCAAAAAAAATCTGGAGGTCCAGGTATCAATGGGAGAACTGGAAAATCTTTTGCGAAGTATGGATCAATCTGATGCCCGTGTCCAAAGATCGATGGCAAAACTCCAGGAATTAAAGACTGCCATTGTCATGGCGCTGGATGATGGGAAAGGTTAGAGCATTACAGGAGTTATTATTCAAAACGGATTTAACGGTAGGGATAGGCCTTATTTTATGTAAAACTACTGTTCCAAATACCGGACTGTACATAACATATATTGTGCGCCCCACCCACGAGACTTTTGATGGTTGACATAATAGATTGCTGGGGCAAATTATGATTATATTTCATTGAAATTTCTTTTCGCATGCAGTCATGTCTATCATTTTTCCCAAATTTCAGTACGTCAAAATAACCACGATAATTTTTTATCAGGTTATTTGAAAAGATATTATACAATATTCGTTATTCGTCCCTACTTGAAAAGTACTAAAAAAGAAAACAGGCCCGGTGGGCATACCGGGCCTGTCCTCCTCCTGCGTTATATCAACAGTCGATGAAATTAGATACTTGATTAATTATTACATTACCCCGTTTTTTATGGATGGGCATTTCCCATAATGTAACATCAGTGGTATCCCTCATTTTGTGGAGATATTTCTTACGGAAGCATTTTTACCGCCCCTGAAAAATAAAAAAACTTGAAAATACAGCACTAAAGGCTTCCGCTAACACATCTTAAAGGTAGAATCTCCTTCACCACTCCGGCAAGAGGCCCAGATTTTGATTGTAGCGCGTGCTAGCTTTGGGTAAAAGCCGGAATTAGCTTCAAAACTGGATTTTGGAGAAAAAGCCATGTCCTTTTTTATTGAACCAGTAAAACGGTTCCTGCTATTGCCGCCGTCATTCCCAGGGCAACTTTCACGGAAAAGAGCTCTATCTTCCGGTTGATTAAAAAAGAAAGGATGAAAATGAAAAGTAGCTGAATGCTCATCAGCGGCGCGATAACACTGGCGGGGCTTTTATCCAATGCGATAAAATATAACAGCTGTCCCGCCGCCGTGAACATCCCTGCGATAATCATCGGCAGAATGCTTTTTTTAAACGGCAGTTTTATCAGGTTATGCCATCGCTCTTTTTTAGCAATTATGAATACCATGATGATTGCCGCTGCTGCATAGGCAATAAAGGTTCCCATCACTGAAGACCCTGTTTCCTCAACGGCCGGTTTGATTAACACCGGTGTTACTCCCCAGCACAGCGCCGCTCCCAGCGCTAACAGTATGCCCTTAACCTCATCACGGGAAAGCTTCTTCTTTTGCTCGCCGGTAAGACTCTTTTTCTCCCGGGTTATCAAAAAAGCCCCGGTTAACATTAAGACCGCGCCCAGAGTAATAAATCCAGTGAGTTTCTCCTGCAAGAAACTCAGGCTTAATATTATGGTATATATCGGACTGGTCTGGGTGAAAGGCATCGACCGGTTAGCACCGATCAAGCGAAAAGAGTCATAAGCCAGCAGCCGCCCGATGATAAAATGGATGATGCCGACAGATACCAGTAATACCAGTGCTTTCCAGGATATTTCCAGTAGGTTTTTCCATTCACCGCTAATAAGTATCGCTATCGCGAAAAATGGAATACCAATAAAGACACTGATGGCCATAACACTGAATGATTCTCCTGCCACGCCGGCAGTTTTTCGCACAATGACGATACCAATAGCAAAGCTTAATGCAGATATCAGTGCAAGAACTAAACCTATATCCATATAATAAGAAAGTTGCGCTCTATTCCTTAAGTGAAGCCTGAATTGCTGCCATCAGGCGTGTTAGACCCCATCCCTTAACCGCCGATATTACTACCGTGTTATCATCTGGTATTAAGTTAAGCCCGGCCAGGATATCTTCTAGACCACTGCCATCTTCTGTAGGTGCGTCATGGAGAAGATAATCAACTTTATTCAAGACGGTCAGCCTCTTTTTATCCTTCAGCCCCAGCTCACCTAAAATGTTTTCCACCGTCTGACACTGCTCCGGCGCATCCGGTGAAGCAACATCGACGATATGCAGGAGCAAATCAGCTTCAGAAAGCTCCTCCAGCGTTGCCCTGAAAGCATTCACAATGGTCGGCGGCAGTTTGCGGATAAACCCGACCGTATCCGTCATCAGAATAGCGGTATTATCCGGTAAAACCATTCGTCTGGTTGTCGGATCAAGCGTCGCGAAGAGCCGGTCATCCGCCAGGACATTCGCCCGGCAAAGCTTGTTCAACAATGTGCTCTTTCCGGCATTGGTATAGCCCACCAATGCCACAACAGGTATCCGGCTTTGGGCTCTCTGCTGCCGGTACAAAGAACGCCGCTTTCTTATCTCTTCCGTTTGCTCTTCAAGACGCTGTATCTTTTTGCGGATAAGACGACGGTCGGTTTCCAACTGTGATTCGCCGGGTCCTCTCGTGCCGATGCCACCACCAAGTCTTTCAAGATGACTCCACTGTCCGGCTAATCTTGGGAGAAGATATTGGTGCTGGGCCAATTCTACCTGTAAACGCCCCTCATGGGTACGTGCGCGCTGGGAAAAGATATCTAGAATCAATGCCACCCGGTCGATTATCTTAACCCCCAGTTCTTTTTCCAGGCTCTCTTGCTGTTTGGGACTAAGCTCGTCGTCCAGAATGACCATATTATAATCATTCTTATCTTTTAAAGCCTTAAGTTCTTCTATTTTACCTTTGCCGACATAGAAGTCATGTGAAGGCGACGTAAGCTGCTGGACAACCTTCCCAACGATTTTTGCACCAGCAGACGCAGCTAACATTGACAGTTCTTCCAGGGAATTGGCTGCTATCTGCCGTTCTTGACTGCCCTTATCCGCTACAGCGATTAACAGGGCTTTTTCCTGCGGTTTTTTTGTTGTAATAAAGGTTTTAGGAATAGTTATATCCCCCGAACATTATTATGTAACGTTATTTCTTCATCGTCAGGTGACGCTTATTACGCCATCCAGACAGCCGGGAAAGTCCCTTTACCAGTATTACGTCCGATATTGTCATGGATAGCCTTACGTATCCTTCGCCACTTACCCCATACCCTACTCCGGGTGTTACGGCCACTCCCACCTGGTCCAGCAAATCCGTGGTGAAATCTACCGAGTTGTAACCCGGCGGTACCTTCGCCCATATATAAAGGCTCGCTTTGGGAGGAATTACATCCAACCCTATTCTGGTCAACGTTTCGCAAATCAGGTCGCGCCGCCGCTGGTAAACGGCATTATGCTCCGCAATCACGTTCTGCGGCCCGTTCAGTGCCTCGATAGCCATACGCTGGATAGCCCTCGGTATTCCAGAATCCAGGTTGGACTTTAATGTCTTTAGCGCGGTGACCGCCTTGGCATTACCCACCACCATCCCGATACGCCAGCCGGTCATATTATAACTTTTGGAGAAAGAATGGAATTCCACACCGATTTCTTTAGCGCCCGCCGCCTGCATAAAGCTCACCGGCTGGTAATCATCATAAGACACCTCGGTATAGGGGCCATCATGGCAAACGAGTATATCATGCTTCTTGCCAAATTCCGCAACACGGTCAAAGAAATCCAATCCCGCTACCGCACTGGTAGGATTATTCGGATAGCATATCCATAATATCTTGGTCTTTTGCAGGACAGAGTCCGGGATACTTGTCAGGTCAGGTAAAAAGTTGTTTTCTATCTTGAGCGGCAGAAAATAAGGCGTTCCTCCTGCCAGCATGGTACCCACAGAATAGACAGGATAACCCGGGTCAGGCACTAGCGCCACATCTCCCGCGTCTATAAAGCAGAACGCAATATGACCAATGCCCTCTTTAGACCCAATTAGCGGGAGAACTTCCGTGGCTGGGTCAAGTGTTATGTTAAATCTCCGCTTATACCAATCGGCTATTGCCCGGTGTAGTTCCGGCAGCCCTTCAGATTCCGGGTAGCGGTGATTGTCCGGGTCCTGGGCAGCCTCACAGAGTTTGTTGATGATATACGGAGGAGTTGGAATATCCGGGTCGCCGATAGCAAAGCTGACGATTTCTTCGCCCTTAGCTCTCTTTTCCGCTATTTTTTTGTTAATTTCCACAAACAGGTAAGGTTTTAATCCTTCGATTCTTCGGGCGATTTTCATCGTCTGTTTTCAACTCCTCAATCAGGCCAATTTCCTTCGTATACTACCACAGCCGGCCCTCCCAACACCACCTCACCGCTGCCGTTAAACAAAGCATTAAGCGTTCCGCCCGGCAGGTTTACTTCCACTTTAGAACCCGTGTAACCGTTCAGTTTGGATGCCACTGTTATAGCGCACGTCCCGGAACCGCAAGCCATCGTCTCACCTACACCCCGCTCCCAGACCCGCGCTTCGATATGCTCTTTGTCCAGTGCCCGCGCTACCTCAAAATTTACACGGTGCGGGAAAATGGGCAATTTCTCTACCAGCGGCCCTATCTTGGACATCGGGAAATCTTTTACCGGTTCTTTAGTAAAGAAAACGGCGTGAGGATTCCCCATGGAAACAAGGTCAAGTATTATCTCCATATCGTTGACTTTATCTTTATAAACTATCATCCCGCCTTTTTCCTTGAACTCACCTTTTCCGATGTTAAGGTTAACAGGTATCTGGGGAGCAGCCAGCCTGGGTTTGCCGAGATTGGCCCAGAACTTAACTACTTTGCCGTTTTCCCGTTCCAGCTTTACGCTGCTTACGGCAGATTGGGTTTCTATCGTCACTTCTTCGGTATCCGGTTTTATCAGGCTTTTTTCCAGCAGGTATCTTGCAACACATCGCAAACCGTTACCGCAGGTCTCCGCTTCCGATCCATCGGTATCGAAAGTGCGCATCCTGAAGTCCGCTTTCTTTGAATTCAATAAAATAATCAAGCTATCGCAACCTATGCCACGGTGCCTGTCACACACGGTTATTGCCATCTTAGGCCAGTTACGCTGTATTTTACGCGCATCAACCACTACGAAGTCGTTGGCAGCCCCATGCATTTTTGTAAATTCCATTTAAGGATTTACTCTCCTATCAAATTTATTCGCTCTTCAAAAACCCGGCTAGCGTCTTTTCAATTTCCGGGTCTTCAACCCTGCTAACGTCAAACCAGTGGATTCTCGGGTCGGTCAAGCGGAACCAGGCATACTGGTGGCGGATAAACCGGTGCGTTTCTGTTTTGATTTTCTGTTTGGCCGTCTCCAGTGTTATCTCTCCCCTTAAAAATTGACCGACTTGCCGGTAGCCAATGCCAGATAAAGACGGTAAATGGAAATCGTATCCTCTTTTTAGGAGTTCTTCCACTTCCTGGATAAAGCCCCGCTCGAACATTTCATCAACGCGGCGGTCAACGATACAGTAAAGTTCAGCACGGTCGGTCGTTAAACCGATTATGAAAGTATCGAAGGCGGGTGGTTCTTTGGTCCCGAGCTGTGAGAAGGCCTTTCCGGCTTTGGCATGCACTTCCAGTGCACGGATCAGACGGCGCACATTGCGGCGGTCAATTTTAGCTGCCGCGTCAGGGTCCTTAGCGGCAAGCTCTGCGTAAAGATCATTGATATTCTTATCATTGACGTTCTTTTCTATATTATAGCGGAAATTTTTGTCCGGTGATACCCCCGGCGGCTTAAATCCTTCAATTATCGCTTTCACATAAAGGCCGGTGCCTCCTACCAGAAACGGCAGCTTGCCACACCGATAAATATCCTCAATGGCTTGATAGGCGTTTTCCTGAAATATTGCCAGGCTAAACTCTTCATCCGGGTCAACCACATTTATCAGATAGTGAGGAACGCTGGCCAGCTCTTCCGGAGTTGGTTTGGCTGTGCCGATGTCCATATAGCGGTAGACCTGACGGCTATCTGCGCCGATAATATCGCCATGGAATTTCTTAGCCAGTTTTATGGCCAGGCGTGTCTTACCAATGCCAGTGGGGCCGACAATTACGATAAGACGCTTCATCTACGGTTATAGGCCCTTAATATCTGAAGCTTGCTTCACAATACTCACAAAATCGTTTGCTTTTAAGCTGGCTCCGCCTACCAGGGCACCGTCTATCTCTGATTCATGCATGAATTCCCCGATATTAGCCGCGGTAACGCTGCCTCCGTAAAGGATACGGACCGTATTGGCAATACCGCTGCCATGCAAACGGGCAACAAACTGCCGGATAAAGCCTATCGTCCGGTTGGCTTCATCACCGCTGGCATTCTTACCGGTGCCGATAGCCCACAACGGCTCGTAGGCAATCACCATACCGCTCATAAAATAGAGCCGGTCAGAACAGTCTATCAACTGTTTACCGAGTACTTCTCTGGTCTGCTCGGCTTCGTTCTCTTCAGATGTTTCCCCGATGCACAATATCGGCTTTAAAGCGTGATTCACCGCCGCTTTCAGTTTTTTATTGATAACTTCGTTCGTCTCCCCGAAATACTGCCGCCGTTCCGAATGACCGAGGATAACGTAATCGCACAGTCCTTCCAGCATCAGCGGCGAAATCTCCCCCGTGTAAGCGCCTTTTTCCTCGTAATACATATTCTGGGCGCCAAGCTTCACCGTGCTACCCCGCACAATAACCCGGGCATTGGCTAGAGAGACGAATGGTGGGCAAATAACTTTTTCCACGCCCTGTACTTTATGCAGCTGAAGCTGCATCGTTTTGATGAGGTTTACAGCCTCCTCGATGGTTGTATTCATTTTCCAGTTCCCGGCAATTAAGGGTGTGCGCGACATATCTTTCTCCTAAGCTCCGTACTTCGCCAATTTCCGTGCGTTAGCCATAGCCAGTGTCATTATTTCCTTAGCTTTTATCCTCCCCAAACCACCCGCCAAGAAAGCGTTCTCCGAGAACTTCTTAACATTATCCGTCCGGCAGCATTTAGCATTTATCACTACCGGTACCGGGTGCCAGCTATGCCCCCCGTATGCTGCCGGCGTAGAATGGTCGCCCGTAACCACCAGCACATCCGGCTTGAGTTCGAGCAAGGCAGGAAGCGCATTATCCACCTGCTCCAGTATCTTCACTTTACGTGAAAAATCCCCATCTTCGCCGGCGGTATCCGTCCACTTTACATGCAGGAAGAAAAAGTCATATTTATTATAATTATCTTCTAGTGTCTTGAACTCATCTTCTAACATTGTACCGGTACTGGCGATTTGCATACCCACCAGCCGCGCCAGCCCGCGGTACATGGGATATACCGCTATTGCCAGCGGATTAAGCTTGTAAATCTCCTGCATCGTCGGTAATTGGGGCTTCTTGGCAAAGCCGCGCAGCAATATCATGTTGGCCGGATGATGGTCTTTCAAAATATCTTTAGCTTTAGTGATAAACTTATTAATGATATCGGCTGTTCCTTTAGCAATGGCATGTATAGGTTTGATTTCCAACGGAGCAACCCCAGTCCTGGAAGGGTCTGATTCAGTAATTTGAGTATCTAAATTTTCCCCGCTGAATACCGCTACAAACCTATGCTCTTTAACCGGGTATATATTTATGTCAACTCCATCTATTTTCATGCCATCAAGCAGTTTACAAAGCTCCGCAGATTTTTCGCTAGATATACGCCCTGCTCTTCTATCAATGATAATGCCTTTGTCATCTAACGCGCAAAAATTACCCCGTGCCGCTACATCTCCCTCTTTCAGCTTTACATCTATGCCTGTGGCCTCCAGCGCTCCTCGCCCTATTTCACAGGCTATCGGGTCATAACCGAATAGCGCTAGGTGGCCCGGACCACTACCGGGGGTAATACCGGGAGCTATCGGATCGGATAACCCGCAGATGCCTTTAGAGGCAATCGCGTCGAGGTTGGGAATCCGCGCCGTCTCCAATTCCGTCCGGCCGGTTTTGGGGTTGGGCAACCCTCCCAACCCATCCATTACCAGCATGACGATTTTCTCCGGTGAGGTTACAGCCAATTCCCTGATTATTTTCTGGTTCATTATCTCACCCTACAAACGCATTATTTTTTATCTCTCAAAGCCACAACGCCCGGCAGCGCATCACCGCCTAAAAACTCGAGTGACGCTCCGCCGCCGGTAGAAACGAAAGTCACTTTATCCGCCAACCCGAGTTTTTCGATTACCTCGCCGGTAGACCCGCCGCCAACGATTGTTTTGGCTTTCAATTTCGGCAGTAACCTTGCCAAAGTCTCCGTCCCTTTAGCGAATTGAGGAATCTCCTCAACTCCCATCGGCCCGTTCCAGAATACCGTTTTACTTTTTTCCAGTTCCTGACTAAAAAGCACGGCCGTCTTCGGCCCGATATCCAATATCATTTTATCACGCGGGATAGCGTTTACCGGGACGACCTCGCTTTTAGCGTTTTCATCAATGGCATCGGCCACTACAACATCAACCGGCAGAATAAGATGCACGCCATTTTTCGCGGCTTGTTTTACCAATTCCGCGGCAATTCCCAGCGTTTCCGTTTCCACTAATGATTTCCCAACATCGCACTTTTTCTCTTTCAGAAAGGTTGCCGCCATTCCCCCACCGATTAACAGGTAATTCACCTTGCCCATGATATTCTTCAGCACTGCTACTTTATCACTTACTTTAGCCCCACCAAACACCGCTGTAAAGGGATGCTCCGGCTTTTCTAACAACCCACCCAACGTATTTATTTCTTTTTCCAACAGGAACCCGGCCACTGCGGGCAAATATTGCGCTATGCCTGATATCGAGGCATGGGCACGGTGAGATGTCCCGAAGGCATCATTGACATAGATATCGCCCAGTTGGGCTAAAGCTTTGGCAAATTGGGCATCACCAGCTTCTTCTTCAGCATGAAAACGCAGATTTTCCAATAAAATTACATCACCTGGTTTCAGTTCTTTAACGACTTTTTCAACTTCCGTCCCGATACAGTCCGCAGTTGTCCCTACGCGCCTCCCAAGTATCTGTGAAAGCCGTTGCGCTACCGGGGCGAGCCGCATACTATCGACAACCTTTCCCTTGGGCCTCCCGAAGTGCGAAAGTAAAATAACCTTCGCCTTATGTTCGATGAGATAATTAATTGTTGGCAGCGCAGCCCGGATACGGCTGTCATCAGTTATTTCACCGGTCTTAGCATCCATCGGCACATTAAAGTCCACTCTTAACAGTACGCTTTTACCGGTAACATCAATATCCCTAACAGTCATCTTGTTCATTAATCGCTCCTGATTATACAGTAATAGAGATAAAAAAATCAGGTATCCTAGTGACTACCTGATTTTCGCCGTGGTTATTTATCCGGGTGACGGCTTGACGTATCTTATTTTTGATTATAAACTTCCTTATCATGCTAAGGCACTCCCCTACCCTATTATTTTAAGTGGTTTTTGTCTTGTTATCCAGTCCTAATGATAAATCAGTGCCGGAGGCCGGAAGCATTTCCCAAACTTTTTTAGCGATACCTTTGGCATCAAGACTGTATTTAGCCCGTAAAATTGCTTGCGTGCCGTGTTCCACGAATTCATCCGCAATGCCGATATTTTTCACAACTACACCGGTAATGCCGGATTCCTGAATTAACTTGATAACACTACTGCCAAAACCGCCTGTCAATACATTTTCCTCGATAGTAACGATATGTTTGATACGGCGTGCCAGACTAGTAATGAGTTCACTATCCAGTGGTTTGACAAACCTGGCGTTGACAACGGTAGATTCCACACCTTTTAAAGAGAGTTCTTTAGCCGCTTCAGTGGCATAGTGTACGGAAGCACCCAGCGCCAAAATGGCCACGTCACTTCCATAACGCAGTATTTCACCTTTACCGATAGGTATTTCATGTAATATCGTGTCTAGCGGCACTCCCAAGCCGGCGCTGCGCGGATAGCGAATTGCCATCGGACGGCTTGATTTAACCGCAGTATATAACAGGTGCTGCAACTCATTCTCGTCTTTGGGAGCAGCGACAGTCAACTGCGGGATAAGCGTCAGGTAAGAGATATCGAAAGCCCCCTGGTGCGTCTTGCCGTCATCCCCAACGATTCCCCCTCGGTCAATGGCAAAAACGACCGGTAGGTTCTGGATACACACGTCATGTATTATCTGGTCGAATGCACGTTGCAGAAATGTAGAGTAAATCGCCACGACCGGTATATACCCCTGGGTGGCAAGTCCCGCGGCAAAGGTAACAGCATGTTGCTCGCATATCCCTACATCAAATACACGGTCCGGGAATTCTGCTTCGAGTGGGCTCAAGCAATTACCTTCCGGCATCGCCGGCGTAATTACCGCAAGCTTCGGCTCTTCACGCGCCAGCCGCAGCATCGTCTGCGCAAATACTTCACTATAAGTGGGGGCAGTGTTTTTTCCGCTGTTCTTCCCCGGCACGCCATGAAAATAAACTGCATCGCTTTCCGCCTGGGGATAACCTTTACCTTTAGTCGTTATTACGTGTACCAGTGTGGGCTTGTTAGCGCCCTTTTTTACCTGGGTAAGAACTTCCTCCAGATTTGTTATGCTATGGCCGTCTATTGGCCCGATGTAGGTAAATCCAAGCGCCTCCCATAGAGGGGTTGGCATGAAAAAACTTCTCGTCCTGGCGGAGATTTCTTTACTGAAATACCATATTTTCTTCCCCAGCGGGAGAGAGGTAATTATTTTTTTACCTTTTTTTTCTGCCTTACGAACACGATGGTCTAGTCTGACGCTGCCGAGCATTTTGGCCAGAGCACCTACTGTTGGTGATATGGACATACCGTTATCATTCAGCACGACAATTAATCTGGAGCCCAGATGACCGGCATGGTTCAGTGCCTCATAAGCCATCCCCGCCGTAATAGCCCCATCACCGATAACGGCTATTACATGATAGTCTTCTCCTGCCAGGTCCCGTGCTACGGCCATTCCCAGGGCAGCGGAAATCGAAGTGCTGGCATGGCCAGCACCAAAAGGATCGTGTTCACTTTCATCACGTGAAGTGAATCCAGATAAGCCTTTATATTGCCGCAGGGTATTGAATCTTTGACGCCGGCCAGTAAGTAGCTTGTGGACATAGCTCTGATGTCCTACATCCCAGATAATTTTATCTTTAGGACTATCGAAGACGCGGTGCAGGGCTATCGTCAGCTCGATAACTCCGAGGTTGGACGCCAGATGACCACCGGTAGTAGTGACGGTCGCGATGATTTCACGCCTAAGTTCGGCAGCCAGTTCTTCCAGTACCGCCGGCGATAATCCTTTCAGGTCTGCGGGACTATCGATGGTATCCAGTATTTTGGACATTGCTTTATTAAGGTATTAGATGAGATACTAATCTCATACTAACAATGTAAACGAACTATTGTCAAGCTGTAGACACACATATCTACGTGTATTTCAACAGATTGACGTTACACGCCTCGTTTGTTACACTCATGAGAGGTATAAGCCATGGATTTTCTTGATATCCTGAAAATAATCGGTATCGCCGCATTGCCGATATCGGAGTTGCGCGGCGCCATTCCGGTAGCTATCAGTGTCTACGATTTTCCCTGGTATTACGCTTATCTCTTCGGTGTTATTGGCAATCTCCTGCCGATCCCTTTTATCCTCCTGTTCCTCAAAGCTATCATTCCATTATTGAGCCGGGTGCGTTTCTTAGACCATCTGATGCAATGGTATTTCAACCTCACGAGGCGCAGAGGGAAAATGGTTGAGCGTTACGAGTGGCTTGGCCTGATGCTTTTGGTGGCCATTCCTTTACCGGTCACAGGCGCCTGGACAGGCTCAATACTGGCCGTCCTGCTCGGTTTAAAATTCAAATCCGCTTTCACTTCGATTGTTGCCGGTGTTTTGATCGCCGGGGTAATCGTTACGTGTGCCACAGTGCTCGGCTGGGCCGTAGCCGGCTTATTCACGGCTTAGATTGCGTATTGACCTCATATCATTATTCGTGTTAAATTTTTAGTGTAAAAACATGTCCCTGTAGCTCAGCAGGATAGAGCGGCTGCCTTCTAAGCAGTAGGTCGTGGGTTCGAATCCCTCCAGGGACGCCATTTAGATTCATAATCACCATTGAAGTCCGCAATTCCGCGGGTTTTTTTATGCCTACCGACCTACTGCCAATGCATTCAGATTGGGGAGCTTTTTAAGCTTCCATTTTTATGACCGTCTTTATTAGCCCCCCAATATCTATAATTATTTTTTATTTGATACATTAGATATTCTTATGCTATACTATCTCTGATTTTATCTTAGTTTTTGCCAGGTCACTAATAACCGGTTTTTTTTAGGTACATAATTCACCTTGGAAAAATCCAAATCCTCGGTGAATTGTCAATGGCGGCTGAAGCCGTTGCCGCCATCTTTAAACCTACGGCGATAATTCAGGTAAAAAAGAAATCAAGAAAGGAGTTGATGCCATGCCGATCCGTATACATAAAACATGAGATATCCGCACCATGCGGTCTTTGCATTGGAAAGATTCGCGGCTATCCGGCGGCCTGACGTCACTCCAACCGGGAATCATATTATTTTCTTAAGCCCGGGTATTACTTTCCCACCACACCAGCCGAGTACAGCCATCTTCCGGCCACCTCCAACAGGCAAAACGGGTTTTACCATCTCCCGCAGATACCGCACATGATGAATCCCCATTTGTTATAACATCAATCTCCAACTAAAAACGTAAAAGAAAGGTATATCCAGTCATGAGAAAATGGTTTTCAGCCATCCTAGCCGTGGTAATGCTTATAACTCTGGCCCTGACCGGATGCGGTAAAAAGGAACAGGTAGCCGTTACCTTCTCCTACCCGCCTTTTGGTTATGATTCCGCCAAAGAAGATGCTTTCTGGAAAAAATATATAGACGAATTTGAAAAAGAAAACCCCGATATCAAGATAGAAATGACCGTGGAAAGCTGGGACACCGTCTTCGAGAAATGGACCCAAATGATAGAATCCGGGAATACCGCGGATATCGGCTATGAAAGCCCGGGGACGATTATCGGTTACGCCGCCCAAGGCGTGACCATCCCGGTGACAGACGTAGTCAACAAGTTGGGCGGGGATGCGGCATTTTCTCCCAGCATGCAGTATATGAAATACAATGGCGATTGGTACGGCGTACCGAACTGCGATGCATGCAAAGTCCTGATTTATCGTAAAGACATCCTCAAGGCCGCCGGCTTTGACCATCCGCCGGCCACCTGGGACGAACTGCTGCAGATGGCACAGGCCTGTACCAACCCGGATAAGGATGTATACGGCCTGGGCATGTACCTCATCGATATGTTCTATTCCGCGCATGACCCCGCCGCCTTCATGAAAGCGGCCGGCGGCAAGATGTTGGACGCTAACGGCAAGGTCGTTTTCGATAGCCCGGAGAACCTTAAAGCGCTGGAATTTCTCAACGACCTGGTTAACAAGTACAAGGTCGTTTCCCCCAACGCCGTCAGCTGGGCTTACGGTGATATCATCAGCGCCATCGGCACCGGTAAAGTGGCCATGGCGGTGGAGTGGGGCGGTTTCGGGACCCTGCTGGAATCCTCTTTCCCGGACCAGGTGCAGAATGTAGGGTTTGCCCCGCTGCCGGCTGGCCCGAGCGGCCATTCCGGGAGCTATTCCGGCATGGGCGGCTTTTTCATTTTCAAAGACTCCAAACACCAGAACGAAGCCAAAAAATTCATCGAGTTTATGAGCCGTTCCGAAATCAGTAAGGAATGGAGCACCATTTCTGGCAACGTTTCCCCTTTCCTGAAAGTGGCCGGCGATGCAGAATTGCGCCAGATGGAATGGTATAAGGCCATGGCTGACCAGTCTGCCACCGCCGTTCTCTACGGCTGGGATTACGGGGCGGTCCCCGGTGCTAATGAATGCCAGGACCTGATGCAGAAGTGCTTCATCGATGTTATTTCCCGCGGCGTCAGCCCGCAGGATGCGTTAAAAGAGCTACAGGCTAACGCCCAGAAAGTACTGGACGCCATCGCCGAGAAAAAAGCGGAGTAAAAACCTCGGTAGGGGCAGGCGGGAAACCGCGCCCGCCTGCCTTTACGTAAGGCAATAAGGAAAAACCAGTGCGTAAAAATCCGCTAAACCGGAAAAAGAACAACATTCTGCCGGCGCTATTGTTCATCGCGCCGGCGGTGGTCATTATCCTGGGGGTGGTCTTCTACCCCATGGTGGAAGCCATCATTATGAGCTTTACCGACCGGATTTTTACCTACCTGCATTACACTTATAAGGGATTGTCCAACTATATCGCCATGGGTCATGATGCCGAGTTCTGGAAGGCTTTCTGGAATTCCCTCAAACTTACTTTCTGGAACGTGACGGGCAGCCTGGTTATCGGGTTGGGGCTGGCGCTGCTGCTAAACGCCACCGGCAAGGTCAAGGGGTGGTTCCGTGGTCTGCTCTTCCTGCCCTGGGCGGTGCCTTCCATTGTCGTTTCCATTATCTTCCGGTGGCTGTATAACGACATCTACGGCTTCCCTAATTACTTCCTCACCCAGCACGGCATATTATCGCATGCGGTTAATCCGCTGGCTTATCCCGGTACCGTATGGACGGCCGTCATGCTCCCTATTATCTGGAACTATTTCCCTTTTGTCATGCTGGTCTTTCTTTCCTCACTGCAGTCCATCGAGACCAACCTGTATAAGGCCGCGGAGATAGATGGCGCCAACCGGTGGCAGGCTTTCCTGCATATAACTCTGCCGGCGCTCAAGCCGACGCTCATCATCGTCACAGTGTTGCAGGCGCTGTGGAGCTTTTCCGAGTTCGCCCTGATCTACCTGCTTTCCGGCGGGGGCCCGGCGGACGCCACGCAAACCTTGAGCCTTTACATTTACCGGCAAGGGTTCGAGTCCAAGATGCTCGGTTATGCTTCCGCTCTGGGCACAGTGATGTTTCTTATTTTACTTATATTTACGCTGTTATTCGCCGGGATGAACCGGCGCAGCAGGAAAACGTTATGAAGAAGAAATCCGTGGTACCGGAAATAATCAGGATAATAGCGCTCTCTATCATCACGCTGGTGGTGCTGTTCCCCATTATCCTTACCGTATTGACCTCGTTCAAGCCGCGCCAGGAGATCGTGACCGCCACGCCATCTCTGTTACCGGAGCATTTCACCTTTTCCAACTACACCCGGCTGTTCTCCACCGGGCATTACGGACACTACCTGGTTAATTCCCTGGTCATTTCCCTGCTGGCGGCGCTCCTATGTGTCATTATCTCCTCGCTGGCGGCCTATGCCATCACCTGGATGCGAGCCCCCGGTAAACGTATCTTTTCATGGTCGCTCTTTATTACTTACATGTTCCCGGCAGTGATTTCCGTCATCCCACTGTTCCTCATCTGCTACGAACTTAACCTTATAGATAACAAGCTGGTGCTGGTTATCATCTACTTGGCTTTCGACCTGCCGTTCGGCATCTGGCTGATGAAATCCTGCCTGGATTCCATCCCTGGAGGACTGGTCGAAGCGGCCAGACTGGACGGTTGCAGCGATCTCCAGGTCCTGCGGAAGATTATCATGCCGCTTTCCTTACCCTTCATCCTGACCAATGCGGCGCTTTCCTTCGTGCTTTCCTGGAATGATTACATCGTGGCCAGCGTCCTCATCACCAACGATAGCAACCGGACGCTGGCGGTGGGGCTGCAATCGCTCATCGGGTTCCACCACGTGGATTACGGCATGATTACGGCGGGCGGGGTGATCATGCTGCTCCCGGTGCTGCTGTTTTTCCTGCTGGCGCAAAAATATATCCTGAAAGGATTTTCCCTTTAAGAGGCGGTTATGTCTGAAGTCAGGCTAGTCAATCTGAAAAAGGAATACAAAGGCGGAGTAGCCGCCGTTAAGGGTGTGAACCTGGAGATAGCCCGTGGGGAATTCCTGGTACTGGTGGGGCCTTCCGGCAGCGGCAAGTCCACCATCCTTCGCATGATTGCGGGGCTGGAAGAAATCAGCGGCGGGGATATTTACATCGGGGAGCAGAAAATGAACGAGGTGCCGCCCCGCGACCGGGACATCGCCATGGTCTTCCAGGACTTTGCGCTTTACCCCCATATGAACGTATATGATAACATTTCCTTCGGCCTTAAAATGCGGAAAATGCCCAAGGACAATATCCACCGCCGTGTCACCGAGGCTGCAAAAACCCTGGATATAGAAAATTTACTGGAGCGCAAACCTCGGCAGCTTTCCGGCGGGGAAAAGCAGCGGGTAGCCCTGGGCCGGGCCATCGTCCGCCAACCTAAGGTCTTTTTGATGGACGAGCCGCTTTCCAACCTGGACGCGAAACTAAGGGTTCAGATGAGGATAGAAATCCTCCGCCTTTACCGCAAGCTGAATACCACGGTCATTTACGTTACCCATGACCAGACCGAGGCCATGACCATGGGAACGCGCATCGCGGTAATGAAAGACGGTGTGGTACAGCAGCTGGCGGTCCCGGGAGAGATTTACACCAACCCGGTGAATACCTTCGTGGCTTCTTTCATCGGCACACCGGCAATGAATTTTCTCCGGGGCCGTTTACAGGGCGAAGGAGACAGCTTGAAGCTGTTCCTGGCGGAAAGCAGCATCGAACTGCCGCCCGGCGCCGCCAGACAATACACGGCGGGGATGGAAATTAGCGCCGGCATCCGCCCGGAGCATATCGCCTTCACCACTGTCCCGCCGGCGGCGGATGGCTATATCCCCGGGGAAGTGGAGATTGTAGAGAACATGGGGTCGGATTACGGCGTTTCCGTGATAACCGCAGACGGCAGCTTGATGGTAAAAATACCGGCCGGTAACCTGCCGCAGCCCGGCGGAAAAGTTTACCTGGGCCTGCCACCGGCCAAGATACTCCTGTTTGAAAGCAAAACCGGCAACAGGCTCAACTGAAAGGGAATAAACGTGGAACCTAAGTATCTAAAAGAATTACTGAATCTCCGCAGCCGGGCGCTGCCAGCCATCATCCAGGCGCATAAGACAGGCCGAACGGTGTTGGGCTATTACTGCACCTATACGCCGTTGGAGTTCGCTTATGCCTCCAACTCTATTATTGTCCCCCTGTGTGCCAGTAAAAAGGGAGGGCTGGTTGCCGCGGACGCGGACCTCCCGCAAAATCTTTGCCCCATCGTGCGTACCATTTACGACCTGGGGACGACCGGCGAATGCCCTTATTTCCATTACTGCGACCTGGTCATCGCCGAGACCACCTGCGACGGCAAAAAAAAGGTCTACGAACTGCTGCAGCAAAAAAAGAACATGATTATCATGAACCTGCCGCAGGTACAGGACTCGGCGGCCTCACTGGCGCTGTGGGAATCGGAGATAAGGCGGGTAAAGGCAGCTATCGAAAAACAATCCGGCAAGGCCATGACGGAACAAGCCCTGCGGGACGCTATACGCCTGACTAACCGGGAAAACCGGCTGAAAAAGGAGTTATATGACCTTAACCGGGCTGACCCCCCGTTGATTTCCGGTCTGGACTTAATTGAGATATCCTCCAGTCTGGAGTTCGCCCCGGACCGGGAAGAAGCGCTCGACCTCCTGTCCAAGTTCATTCGGGAAATGAAAGAGCTGGCAGCTAAAAGCTATCATATCGGGAAGAAAGGAGCGCCCCGAATTCTTTATACCGGCTGTCCTGTCGGTTCGGATGACGATAAGATTATCAAGCTCGTCCAGGAATGCGGCGCGCAGGTGGTGGCCCTGGAATACTGCGGCGGCTATAAAACCGTGGATCTGATGATAGATGAAAATGACCGGCGCGACCCGGTAACTTTACTGGCAGAGAAATACCTGAAAGTCCCCTGTTCGGTAATGTGCCCCAATGACGGCCGGTTAAACTTGCTTAAAAATATGGTCGAGGGTTTCAGGATAGACGGGGTTATAGATCTTACCTGGCAGGCGTGCCACACCTATAACATCGAGGCTTTCCGCGTAGGAGAATTGGTAAAAAACAAGCTGGGTAAGGCCTTTTTACACCTAGAAACCAATTTTTCAGGGGCGGATATCGAAAATCTGCGGGTACGCGTGGAAGCCTTCATCGAGATGATACGCGGGTAGCCCGGTAGTCTGTTAAGGATAAAAGTATGACCGAAAAAAAGAAGACCATGACCGACCGCCAATGCCTGCAGGCAATGCTCCGTGGGGAAAAGCCGGAAAGAGTCATTTACTGGGAATACTACACCATCGCCGTGGCAGCGGTGTGGGCCGGGATGACGATAGAAGAGGCTTATGCCGACCCGGTTAAATCTTATGTCTCACAAAAGAAAATGGCGCATCAACTGGGTATCCTCTTCAACCCCGTGTGGGAGTGCTTGGGCGGGGATTTTAAAGCGGAATGCGATGTTTCCCATAACAAATACTCACAGGGCCCGGCCGTTACACGCTACCCTCTGGAAACCGAGGACGATGTGCGCCGTCTGGTGAGGCCGGTATGTACACTATCCCCGGAAGGCCTGGTATTTTCCCGGCTGGCAGCCTCGGAAATGCTGGATAGCGAAGTATTTAACGTGACCCTTAACATTTCCGGCCCATTTTCCAAAGCCGGGCACCAGTGCGGCGTGTCCCGTTTGAGCCGCTGGATTATTGAAAAGCCAGAACTGGTACATAAGCTGATGCACATTACGACCGATTACCTGATCGAAGGTAGTAAAAAATGGCTGGACAATTTCCGGAACGCCAGAAACTTGCTGCTGGTCTCCGAACCTATATCCTCCAACAACATTATTTCCCCGGAGCATTTCAAGATTTTCGCTTATCCTTATATCAAGGAGTTCAATGAAGCCGTCCTGAAGATGGGCTACCAACATATTTTCTTCCATATCTGCGGCAACCAGAACGCCAACCTTCCTTACTGGAAAGACATCCACATGGGGAACCCGGGCATCATCAGCATCGGGCACGAGTTCGATATCGAAAACGTGGCCCGTTACTTCCCTAAAGACATTATCCACGGCAACCTGAACCCTATCCTTCTCCAGACAGGTACGCCGGAGACGGTCTACCAGGCCACGGCTAAAATCATCGAGCAGGGTAAAAAGATTGGCGGGCGGTTCGTCTTCGGGCAGGGATGTGAAATACCGCCGCACGCTAAAAAGGAAAATATCCTGGCCATGATTAAGGCAGTCAACGACCACGGTTGGTACTAAGGAGCAGCCCATGAAAAAACCCGATGAGAAGATATCTAAAAACCTGGCCATGTCAGTGCTGGAAATGGACCGGGACCGGGCCGTCATCCTGGTCCAACGGGCGTTGGAAAGCGGCGCCAATGCCCGGCTGGCGGTGGAAAAAGGCCTGGCGCGGGGGATGGAGATGGTGGGGGAAAAATACGAAAAAGGCGAATATTACGTGCCGGAACTACTCACCGCCCATGAAGTGATGAAAGCCGGTCTTGAGGTGCTGCAAACGCAACAGCAAAACCGGGAGCCGACCTCCGTCTACGCTAACCCGCAGGTGGTTATCGGTGTTATGGAAGGAGATTTCCACGAGATAGGTAAAGACCTGGTAAAGATTATGCTGGAAACCGGCGGTTTCCGAGTGACCGACCTGGGGAGGGACGTACCGATAAAGCAATTCGTGGAAGTCGCCATCAAAGAAGACGCCGGCTTAATCTGCCTTTCCAGCCTGATGAGCACTTCCATGCTTGGTATGACCGAGGTCATTGGCCTGCTCAAGAAAAAAGGGGTCAGAAACAAGTTTAAGGTGATGGTGGGAGGGGCCTGCGTTACGGAGGATTACGCCCGCCAGATTGGCGCCGATGGCTATGCCCCCAACGCTGCGGCAGCCTTGCGGGAAGCCAGAAATTTGATGCAATAACACAAAAAGGTGGGAATATGCTTACAGCCGGATTGGATATTGGCTCCCGTACTATTGCCCTGGTGGAATGGGATGGCAGCCGCATCGTTAGAGAACAGGTGGTTTTTACAGGGGCCAACCCGGTTGCCAACACACAAAAACTCATGGAAGGGCGGCATTACGACCACCTCGTAGCTACCGGCTACGGCCGCCGCCTGGCGATGGAAAATGCGATAGCGGACGAGGCCATTTCTGAAATCACGGCTTATGCCGCTGGGGTCTACAAGCTATACCCCGAAGCCGGCTCGGTGCTCGATATCGGCGGGCAGGACAGCAAAGCGATTTCCCTGGGGCAGAAAGGCAGCGTGGCCAACTTTGAAATGAACGACCGCTGTGCCGCCGGCACCGGCCGCTTTCTGGAAAACATGGCCGTGGTGCTGAACCTTGATATCCAGGACTTTGGGGATTTTGCGCTGCGGGCCGGCGGTAAAGTCATACCGCTGTCCAGCATGTGTACCGTCTTCGCGGAATCAGAGGTGATTTCCCACATCAGCCGCGGGGAAGACGCCCACGAAATTGCCCTGGGATTACACAAAGCCATCGTCAGCCGGGTGGCGGGGATGGTACGAAGGGTAGGACTAAAGCCGCAGTTCGTCTTTGCAGGGGGGGTGGCGTTAAATTCCTGCATGCGCCGCCTGCTGGTCCAGGAACTCAATACAGAAGTAACCGTACCGGAAAACCCCCAGACCGTGGGGGCACTGGGTGCGGCAGTTAAAGCAGCGCAATCCATTAATTAGTAGCCAGCAAATCCTTCTGGTGTTAAGTTTAAGACTCAAAGCTTTTCAAGCCTGATTTTACAAACAAAGATTTTATGGGGTCACAAACACGTCCAAATTGTACAATTTCAGCTTATCCTTGGTTGATGACGTCTGATTGCTCCCCATATGATTTAGTCTACGTGAGAATAACAATACTTAAAACCATCTGATTTATTCTACTATTGTTCAGTGTTATAATTATTCCGAATCTATACACTAATGTCTGAACAAACTTACGACTCCAATGCAGAAGTACCTCTGCCATTCTCCAGGTAATATCCAGGCTAGGCAATCTTCAGGCAGACCATCTTTTGCTGCGTATAATCTAGGATTCCGGCTTCTCCACCTTCTTTCCCGATGCCACTCTCCTTGAAGCCGCCCCAAGGTAAGTCATTGGTGAGTACCTGGGTATTAACGTTCACCGTGCCGGCGTGCAGGCGGTTGGTGAATCTTACCCCCCTGGACAGGTCTTTTGTCCAGACGGTGGCGCAGAGACCGTAACTATTATCGTTCGCCAAGGCGATAACTTCTTCCTCTGACGAAAATGGTTTCATGATAATGCTTACCGGCCCGAATATTTCCTCCCGGGCTACTTTCATATTTTGCGTGACTCCGGCCAGTATGGTCGGCATAACAAAGAAACCTTTGTTCATCGGATAAACGTCCGGCCGTTTTCCTCCCAGCACCAGTTTAGCGCCTTCCTCTACACCGGATTGAATATACCCTTCCACTCTATCCCGGTGCTCGCGGTTGGCCAGCGGCCCCATAAAGGTATTCTTGTCCGCCGGATTCCCTACCACGATGGTTTTAGATATCTCAACGTATTTTTCTATAAATTGGTCGTAGACTTTTTCATGTATGTAAAATCTGCCGGCGCCGGAGCAGTGCTGGCCGGCATTATCACACTGCCGGGGGGCGTGGTGGTTTACCGCGGCGTCAATATCCGCATCTTCTAGAACGATGACCGGATTTTTCCCGCCCAGTTCCATAACGAGACGTTTTATCATACCGCTTCCGGCTGCCATCAGCACCTTACCGGTCTCACTGCTGCCGGTAAAGCCGACGATATCCACCCCGGGATGGGACGCCAGAGCGTTGCCCACGCTGCCGCCCGGCCCGGTGATGATATTGACAATACCCGGCGGCAAATCAGCGTCCTCCATCACTTTCGCCAACGTGAGACCCAATAGTGAATTAACGCTGGGCGGTTTGACGATACAGGTATTGCCTACCGTCAACGCCTGCGCCAGCTTGACGGCCATCATGATAATGGCGTGGTTCCAGGGCGTGATAATGGCGCAGACCCCCACCGGTTCGCGTTTGAGGTAAGTAACGGTATCCGCTAATGCCGGAATATAATCACCCATCAGCGAATCGGCTCTGGCCGCCGCCCATTCGAAGGCTTCGGCAGCCACCATCGGCACGTGTTCTGCCAGGCTTACAATAGAACCATGCTCCAGAGTTTCCAATCGGCTTATCTCCGCGGCATTTTTCCGGAAAGCTTCCGCAACCCGCAAAACAATTTTGGAACGCTCCGTCTGGGTTTTTTGCGACCATTCCGGATAGGCTTGTCTGGCGGCTGTTACCGCCATATCTATTTCAGTTTGACCCGCCAGGGGAATTTGGGCGATTTCTTCTCCGGTGGTGGGATTGAAGGTTGGGAAAGTCTTACCAGACTGAGGAGTTACCCATTTGCCGCCGATAAACATCTGGTATTTTTGCATAACAATCCCCTCTTATTAATTAGTGATTTCCCAATTGGTGGTTATGCTAAGCATGCTTTATACAGACCAGTTTGAGCTGTGTATACCCTTCCGGACCGATGACACCGCCTTCCTTGCCTAAACCGCTTTCTTTAAAACCACCCCAGGGGAATTCAGGGACGAGGTTCATATGCTGGTTGATCCAGACAGAGCCGACCTGTAATTCATTGACAAATTTAAGCCCTCTGGCATAATCCCGGGTCCAGACCGAGGCGCATAAACCAAAAACACTATCGTTGGCAGCGGCCAGCACCTCATCATCGGAAGAGAACTTATAAAAGCCCACGACAGGACCGAAGACTTCTTCACGGGTAATCGTCATCTGCGGCGTGCAACCGGTAAAGACCGTCGGCATGACGTAATAGCCTTTATCAAGCGGGGGTCTCATCGGCCTTTCACCACCCAGCACCGGTGTGGCGCCTTCATCTATGGCGGTTTTTATGTAATATTCTATCCTGTCCCGCTGTTCTTTACTCACCACCGGCCCCATGACCGTGTTTTTATCAGAAGGGTCGCCCACCTGTATCTTTTTGGCAGTAGCCACGAATTTCTCCACGAATTCATCATGTATCTTTTCATGGACGTATAACCGGGACGGCTGGGCGCAGTTCTGCCCGACATTCTGGAAAGCTATCATGCAAAGTTCCTCCGCCGCATGGTCTACATCCGCGTCTTCCAGGACGATAGCCGGATTCTTGCCGCCCAGTTCCATCTGGAGGACTTTAACTGTCTGGCTGGAGGCGGCGATGATGGCTTTGCCGACCTCTGAACTGCCGGTAAAACTGATGAGGTTAACCCCCGGATGGGACGCCAAAGCATTGCCCACACTGCCGCCCGGTCCGGTGACGATATTGACGATACCCGGCGGCAAATTGAGTTCCGCCAATATTTCCGCCCATTTCAGGCCGATGCCCGAGTTCAGGCTGGGGGGCTTGATGACACAGGTATTGCCGGTGGCCAGGCACGGCCCTATCTTCGTGCCAATCATCAGGGAAGGTACGTTCCACGGCGTAATCAGGGCGCACACACCAACCGGTTCGCGCTTTAGATAGACAACGGTATTGGGGGCGGCATCAGGGGCATCGCCCATACTGGGGACGGCCGGCAGTACTTTGCCCATCAGCGTCCGGGCGCCGGAAGCCGCCAGTTCCATGTTGCCGGCAGAAAACTCAATCATACTTGGCGCATGACCTAACGTGGCGCCGTGTTCCAGCACCTCCAGTCTGGACAGTTCGTCGCTGTGCTCCCTTATCGCTGCGGAGATGCGGGCGACCACCGCCGAGCGTTCTGATTGTGTTTTTCTGGCCCAGGCTGGGAACGCTTTGCGGGCTGCAACCACAGCCTTATCCACATCCAGTTTATCGGCCAGCGGAACCTGCGCAACTACTTCTCCAGTAGCTGGGTTATGCGTGGTAAAAGTCTTCCCCGATGCTGCGTCCACAAATTCACCATCAATCCACATCTTGTAGATTTGCATGATAAGATACCCTCAATTCCGTATTTTTTATCTAATCGGACTGATAACTTATTATCTCATGCCGATGGAAATCAGCTTCAGCTGCGTATATTCTTCCAGGCCGTACATGGAATTTTCCTTGCCAAAGCCGCTTTCTTTAAAGCCACCCCAGGGTGTTTCCGGCGTAAGTAGCCGTCCGCCGTTTACACCTACACACCCGGCGTTGATGCGGCTGGCAATATTATAACCGCGCGCCACGTCTCTGGTAAAGACGTTAGCCACCAGACCGTAAACGTTATCATTAGCGGAGGCAATGACCTCTTCATCGGTGGAGAATTTCATAAAGCAGGCTACCGGCCCGAAGACCTCTTCCTTAAATAACGTTGTGCCCGGTTTGATATCAGTCAACACCGTGGGCATGACATAGTAGCCTTTATCCAGCGGCGGTTGGGTGGGACGCTGTCCGCCCAGTAATAGTTTAGCTCCCTCCTCGATACCTTTCTTGATATAGCCTTCCACCCGGTCACGGTGCTCGGCGCTGACCACCGGCCCCATATCCGTCTTTTCATCGTTGGGGTCGCCCACTACCACCCTTTTCATCGCGGCGATGTATTTCTCCACGAACTCATCGTGGATTTTTTCATGAATGTAGTACCTCCCCGGTGAGGCGCAGACCATGCCGGTATTATGTGTTGTCGAACCGACGGCCATCGGCACTATCTTATCGATATCGGCATCATCCAGCACAATGAAAGGATTTTTACCTCCTAATTCCATCTGCGCTCGTTTTAACGTTGCACTGGCAGTCTTCATAATGTCTTTGCCGGTTTCAGAACTGCCGGTGAAAGATATAAAACCAACATCCGGGTGGGCCGCCAGGGCTTCTCCCACCGTGCCGCCCGGGCCGGTGACCACATTGACCGTTCCCGGCGGTAGATCCAGTTTGGCGATTATCTCCGCGTATTTGAGCGTTACCAGCGAGTCAATAGCGGAGGGCTTGATAACACACGTATTCCCGGTAGCTAAACAAGCCCCCATCTTGGAAGTAAGCATCAGCAGCGGGGAGTTCCACGGTATGATAAGAGCCGCTACCCCGATAGGCTCGCGCTGGATACAGGTCATAGCATCAGGGCCGGGCGGAGGAACGCTGCCCATCAGCGCTCTGGCGGCCTGCGCGCAATATTCAATGTTCGTCGCAGAAAACATGCTCTGCATCCGCGCTAGCTTAATCGGAGTTCCGTGGTCAAGGATTTCCCATTTCGTTATTTCACCGGCAAACTCCCGCTGGAGTATCGCCAGCTTTTCCAGTATCCTGGTGCGTTCCGCCTGGGACTTTTGCGACCAGGCGGGGAAAGCCTTTTTGGCGGCCGCTACCGCTTTATCAACATCCTCTTTACCGCCAAGAGGTATTTCGGCCACATCTTCTTCGGTAGCCGGGTTGATTGCCCGATAGGTCTTGCCGGAGGCGGCATCAACAAATTCCCCTCCGATAAACATTTTGAATCGTTCCATCTGTCCAATATCCTTTATTCTTTATTCTTTACCTATTTTTTACTCACATCCAGGGATATTACTTTGAGCTGCGTATATTCCAGTATCCCCAGAATGGAACCTTCTTTACCCAGGCCACTTTCCTTATAGCCTCCCCAGGGTAAGTCAGAAGCGATGAACATATGGTCGTTAATCCAGACCGTGCCGGCTTCGATTTCATTAGCCACGCGCAGGGCCCGGCCCGTATCCCCCGACCACACCGATGAACCGAGCCCAAAGGTATTATCATTAGCCGCGGTGATTACTTCTTCTTCCGTCTTGAAAGGTTTCACGATACACGCTACCGGCCCGAAAATTTCCTCACGGTAGATGGTCATTTCAGGTGTTATGCCGGTAAACACCGTGGGCATGACATAGTAGCCTTTATCCAGTGGCGATTCGGTGGGACGCTGGCCGCCCAGCCGGAGTGTCGCTCCTTCCTCGATGCCTTTCTTGATATAGTATTCCACTCTGTCACGGTGTTCGGCGCTGACTACCGGTCCCATATCCGTCTTTTCATCGTTAGGACTGCCGACAACTACTTTCTTTAAAGCGGCAACAAATTTTTCTACAAACTCGTCATGGATTTTTTCATGGAGGTAATACCTGCCCGGGGAAGCGCAGACCATACCCGTATTAAAAGTGCAGGCGAATACCGCTTTGGCTACCGCCGCATCTATATCCGCATCTTCAAAGACGATAAACGGGTTCTTGCCGCCCAGCTCCAGTCCAAGGTGCTTGACCGTAGCACTGGCGCATTGCATTATCCGTTTGCCTACCTCGCAACTGCCGGTGAACGATACCATGTTAACCCCGGGATGGGAAGCTAATGCTTCTCCGACACTGCCGCCCGGTCCGGTAATTACATTGACCAGACCTTTGGGCAGAAGCCCCGTGTCTTCGATTATTTCCGCGAGTTTTAGAGACGGCAGGGAATCAACACTCGGCGGCTTGAGGATGCAGGCGTTGCCTGTGGACAAAGAGCCGGAAAGCTTCTGCGTGGACATGGGGATAGGTGTGTTCCACGGAATAATCGCCGCACAAACGCCGCGCGGTTCGCGCTGGATATAGAGCTTATGGTTGAAATTGATAGGAACAATCTCACTCCAGAGACCTCGTGTAACCTGCGCCGCATATTGAAAATGGGCACTGGCTTCACCGGCTATATTCCTGGCGAAATTGACCGGAGAACCGTGATCGAGGATTTCCACTTCGACCAGTTCATTGAGGCGTTCTTTCATTGCCCGGGAAATTTGCAGCATAATATCGGAGCGTTCCGCCGAAGGTCTCCTGGACCATTCGGCATAAGCTTTACGCGCTGCAACAACAGCTTTATCTACGTCGGCTTGCCCACCCAGCGGAAGGCTGGCAATTTCTTCACCGGTAGCCGGATTAACCGCGGTATATGTTTTGCCTGATTCAGCCTCGACCCACTCCCCACCAATAAACATCTTGTATTTTTGCATTTTTCTCCTTGATTTTCCGCATTAAAAAGCCGGACGACCGTCATAGGTCGTCCGGCTTGATTCATCTAGCCTATTTTAAAGCTGCTAGGCCTTTTTTGATTTTATCCGGCGTGGCCGGGAGGTGAGTTATACGCACGCCGCAGGCATTATAGATGGCATTGGTTATTGAAGGGGCAGTGGAAATCATCGTCATTTCACCGATGCCCGTCGCGCCCAGCGTGCCGTTCTTCCTGGGAGTCTCCTGGAATAAAAGTTCCATCTCCGGCATCATCTCGATGGTCGGGAACTTAAAAGTCTTCCAGTCCTTGGTCTTACCATGGATGTATTCCTCGCGCAGGGCGAAACCAATACCCTGGTCCATACCACCTTCCAGCTGCCCTTCTACAGCTTGGGGATTGATTAGCGGGCCACAGTCCACCGCGGTGGTCATCTTGAGTACTTTGACCTCACCCGTCTCGGTATTAACTTCCACTTCCGCCATCTGAATGTTATGCACAATGGATTCGTTAGAAGCGCCCTGCCCGGTTTTGGGGTCCCACGTGCCGGCTTTAAGTTTCTTTTCACCAATATAGCGGGTAGGTTTGCCAGCTTTCTTTAGCGCAGCGTAAGTCTTGCTGCCGGCTTCATCCATGGCTTTCTTAAGTTGCTCCACGGCCAGCTGCAGAGAGCCTCCACCAATATAGGTCATGCGGCTGCCGGCAGCCGGGCCCATCGCTACGGTTTTCCCCGTATCTCTTGTGTCCAGACGTACTTTTTCCATGGGGATACCAAGGACATGAGCCGTAATTTGCGTTAACATCGCATCGTTACCTTCACCAGGCTCGGCGATAGCCGCAAAAATAGTAACGGTATTATCTGGGTTAATTTCAACTTCCACATGCCCCTGGTCACCGGCTCCGCCGATGCCGAAAGCATGTACTCCGAGGCCTACGCCCCTCTTGAGTTTACCGCCCTTCTTGTTAAAAGCAACCGCATCTTTTTTCGCTCGCTCCCAATGGGGCTCAATCATATCGCATATTTCCGGGAATTCCCACTGGTCCATGGTGGCACCGGTGGAACGCGGTTCACCCGGTTTCAGTGAATTAAGCTTGCGGAATTTAAGCGGGTCCATGCCCACTTTTTCTGCCAGCATATCGACGATGGATTCAACAGCGAAGTTAGACTGTGGCGGTCCGGCGCCGCGGGCAGCCGCGCCCGGGGCATTATTGGTATAAACAAGTTTACAGCTTGCCCAGACGTTGGGGAATCTATAGGCGCTGGAAAGCATATGCAGCGTGCGGCCAATGGTCAAACCGCCCAGCAGGAAATACGCACCTTTATCGATATACATATCATCCCACAGAGCAGTAAACCGCCCGTTCTCATCCGCGCCAATCTTAACGGTCATGTCATATGCGTGACGTTTGGGGCTAAGGAACAAAGATTCGGCCAGGGTGGGTATATAACGTATCGGCCGTCGGAAATGTACGCAGGCGGCTCCCGCCAGGGCTTCGGTAATAATCGCCGATTTCTGGCCGAACTGCCCGCCGGCAAAGGCCTCGATATAGCGCGTTTTCTTCCAGCCTACCGCTTCGGCGACATGGGCAGCGTTAGGATGAATATTAATGCTGCGGCCGATGACAATCAATTCCGCATCATCGCCCTCGCCTTCCATGTAACAGACGGTCACTTCCGGCTCTAGCGGGGCCTGATGATTGGTCTGGGTAGAAAATCCAGCTTCCACAACGTATTTTGATGATGCCAGGGCTTTTTCAGCATCGCCAAAAATTTGTGGTGTCTCCGATATTAGGTTCGGCGACCAATCATGCAGTTTCATTGCTGCGGGCGCTAGAGCTTCTTCGGGCGTCATGTAAACTGGCAATAGTTCATATTCCAGCTTGACCGCGGCGGCCGCCGCCCTAGCATGCTCACGGGTATCTGCCGCGATGATGGCAATGGGGTCGCCGTAAGTCATGACCACATCTTCAACCAATAAAGGTTTATCCGGTACGGCTTCACGGACACGGTTGGTGCCTTTAATATCCTTTTCCGTAATAATGCCGACTACGCCCGGCATTTTAGCAGCCTTGCTGTAATCGACCGACTTGATTTTTGCATGATGAACCAGGCAATGGACACAGGCTATCTCCAGCGCATTATCAAAGAAATAATCCGCCGAGAATTTTGCCACGCCACAGGCCTTGAGTATGGCCGTGGGGCGGGGATGGGAAACACCCAGAGCCTTCTTGGGCAATGCGGCTCTTACTTTAGCCGGTGAAGTCTCATTGCGCACAAATTTTCCGGCTAATTGCACTGCGTCAATGATCTTTTTATAACCGGTACAACGGCAAAGATTATGGGCTAACGCTTTCTTAATATCAGCCACTGTAGGATTTGAATTTTTATCCAGCAGGGCTTTGGTAGCCATAATCATGCCCGGAGTGCAGAATCCGCACTGGATGGCCCCAGCCAGCACGAACGCTTCCTGGATGAGGTGGGGATTTTCCGGCGTGCCCAGCCCCTCTACCGTGATAACGTCCGCGCCATCAAGATCAACCACTTTCTTGAGGCAGGAACGCACCGCTTTGCCATCGACAATGACGGTACAGGCACCGCACTGCCCTTTGCGGTCGCACGATTGTTTGGTGCCGGT
>DAOUGB010000046.1:0-18907 GCA_034429595.1 Dehalococcoidales bacterium | reverse complement strand
TTATAGTTACGGCCGCCGTTCACTGGGGCTTCGGTTCAAAGCTTCGGATTGCTCCTGACCTCTCTCCTTAACCTTCCAGCACTGGGCAGGTATCACCCCCTATACTTCAGCTTACGCTTTTGCAGAGAGCTATGTTTTTGTTAAACAGTCACTTGGGCCAATTATGTGCCACCTCATTATTAAACAAGGCACCCCTTTTCCCGAAGTTACGGGGTTAGATTGCCGAGTTCCTTAAAGAGGGTTCTCTCGATCACCTTGGGACATTTATCCCCACCTACCAGAGTCGGTTTGCGGTACGGGCGCTATTGTTTCAACGGCAACGAAGTTTTTCTTGGCGGTATAGGAACGGCCAGATCGCCTCGGATTTCTCCTCAACTTTCTTCTATTTTCAGCTAAAATCCGGGGTGGATTTGCCTGCCCCGGCATCACCTGGGATAGAAGACACACGATGTCCATTACGTATGCCTGGCTTACCTGACCGCGTCCATCCTTTGCCTCCGCAACAGCGGTACGGGAATAATAACCCGTTGTCCATCGCTTACGCCTTCCGGCCTCAGCTTAGGCCCGACTAACCCTACGCGGATTAACCTTCCGTAGGAAACCTCAGGTTTTCGGTGGACGTGTTTCTCGCACGTCTTACGCTACTCATGCCGGCATTCTCACTTCTCTTAGCTCCACAGTTCCTCACAGAACAGCTTCACAGCTCGGAGAACGCTCCCCTACCCATCTCCCTTGCGGGAAATGCCATAGCTTCGGTGACAGACTTAAGCCCCGTTGGATTGTCGGCGCAAAACCACTAAACCAGTGAGCTATTACGCATTCTTTAAAGGGTGGCTGCTTCTAAGCCAACCTCCTGGCTGTCTGTGCAATTGTACTTCCTTTCCCACTTAGTCTGCTCTTGGGGACCTTAGCTGATGGTCTGGGCTGTTTCCCTTTTGACGACGGAGCTTATCCCCCGCCGTCTCACTACCAGGCTTTTAGTTAATGGAATTCGTATTTTGGTTGGAGTTGGTAAGCTACTCGCCCCCTAGTCCATCCAGTGATCTACCTCCATTAACGAACGCCTGATGCTGCACCTCAATGCATTTCGGGGAGAACCAGCTATCACCGGGTTCGTTTGGCATATCACCCCTATCCACAGCTCCTCCGGTAGCTTTGCAACGCTAATCAGTTCGGACCTCCACTCCGAGTTTATCGGAGCTTCATCCTGGCCATGGATAGCTCACCCGGCTTCGGGTCTAATCCACGCGACTATATTTCGCCCTATTAAGACTCGCTTTCGCTGCGGCTCCGTTCCTCCAGGAACTTAACCAGCCACGTAGATTAACTCACCGGCTCATTCTTCAATAGGCACGCTATCATCCTTCGCCATTGCTGGTGAAGGACTCTAACTGCTTGTAAGCATACGGTTTCAGGTACTATTTCACTCCCCTCCCGGGGTTCTTTTCACCTTTCCCTCACGGTACTGGTTCACTATCGGTCATCAAGGGTATTTAGCCTTACCCAGTGGGCTGGGTAGCTTCCCACAAGATTCCTCGTGTCCCGTGGTACTCAAGAACGGGTCAGGAGCCTACCCCTTTCGTTTACGAGACTATCACTCTCTATGGTGGCTCTTTCCAGAGACCTTCTACTAGGGTTGGGTTTATAACTCCTCGACTTATTCAGGTTCAGTCAGACCCGCCTTACAACACCCGGCAAACATAGGCCCTGCGCCGTTAGGTTTACCAGGTTTAGGCTGCTCCCCGTTCGTTCGCCACTACTTAGGGAATCAAATTCTTTCTATTTTCCTCGCGGTACTGAGATGTTTCACTTCCCGCGCTTACCCCCATCCGGCGTATGTGTTCCGCCGGCGGTGTCCCGATTTTATCGGGACGGATTGCTCCATTCGGGAATCCCCGGTTAAGCTCGCTAGACAGCAGACCGAGGCTTTTCGCAGTCTTGCCACGCCCTTCTTCGGCCCTTGATGCCAAGGCATTCACCGTATGCCCTTTTTGCTTGACCTGCTTCAGGATTAATATTAGACCTTTTTATTTGACACTCAACTACATCAATATTCAGTTTTTAAAGTGCGGAAGGCAAAAGAAAAGGTCTGGCGGCGTTCCGCCAGACCTGATTATCTGGCTGTTCCACCAGGTTTTTCCTGTGTTACATCTCTGCCTTCACCATACGCAAATATAATAGTATCATAGGGCAATCCCTTTGTCAACAAGTTTAAAGGGTATTTGAAAAAGAATTTTTGAACGCCGTTTCATCTTATTCCTGCCAGTAGTTGACGGTCTTTTGCGGCGTGCCTGTCCGTTTAAAATACAGCGCATTATTGCCGCTGTGGATAATCAGGTCGCCCCGCTCCACCTCAAAGCTGTCCGCTTTCAGAAGCGCATTGAGAAATGCGCTTTCCTGCATATCTTTTTCCCCGCCGCAGGACATTTCCGTTACCGCCAGCGGCCCGGTAATCTTGAGCGTCAAATGGTCTACTTCATAAGCGCCGCTGTAGGTATTGCAGCCGCCGCTGCCGCTGACGATTTTTTCCTTACCGTCAAAGAAAGCCGTCACGGTAGTATCCGGCAAGGGAGTTTTGATGTTCCCGGGCTCGCCGTACCGATACAACACCCACTCGGAATCTTCCAGCGGCGAAGCTATTTTCTGGCAGGCAGCCAGTGTGAAAAAGACCGCTCCCAGTATCATTACCGCCATCAGGCTTTTCAAGAATTTCATCTGGTTTTCTCCGATATCTATTAGTTTGTTTCCCGCAATTTATTATCTGTATAAATGATAGCCTATACTCCAATAATCTGCCTAACCAATGCCGGAACCGCTAAAGCGGCACTTCGATGGTGAGTGTGGTGCCGCTACCGGATTGCGATTCTATATTAATTGAGCCGCCAAGCAGTTGTGCCCGTTCTCTTATTCCAGCCAGGCCGAGCTTGCCGGTCCTGGCCAGGTCGCTAAGTCTGGGCGGCACCTCGAATCCCTTGCCATTGTCCTGAATCACTAACTTGACCCTGTTTTCAGCAAAATCTATCCTGACAGTCGCTAGCGTAGCCTGGGAATGCCGGCGAATGTTCACCAAAGCCTCCTGGGCGATGCGGAACAGCATAAGTTCCGTTTCCGGCGGTAAATTCCGCTGGCTGCCGGTGATTTCCACTTCCGCTCTGATTTTATAGTTTTTCGTCAGGTCTGAAGCCAACCATTTCACCGCCGGAATCAGACCGAGGTCATCGAGGATAGACGGCCGGAGTTCCTGCCCGAAGTTGCGCAGTCCTTCTATTATCTTGCGCACTTCTTCTCTGATATCCCTGGCGGTTAGTTTGGCATCGGGCGATGCCAGGTCATCCAGGTCACGCGATACTACGACCAGCGCCTGAATCGTTTCATCATGCAATTCCCGGGCGATACGTTTACGTTCGTCTTCCTGCGCCTGTCCTAATTTGCTCATATAAATGCGGAGATTCTCCTGGATTTGTCTCTCTTTTTTTACATTTTCCGTGGCGGTGTTCTTTAGCTCCTCGGTATAAGTCTTTAAGGCCGCCGCCATATCGTTGAAAGAATTAGCCAGGTCTCCCAGTTCGTCTTTGTTTTTCACCTTCAGTTTATAATCCAGCTTACCCTCGCCCACCGCCTCGGCGCCTTCCTTAAGCGCCTGGATAGGCCGCGTGATAACCCTGGACAGCAGCAGCGCCAGCCCGATGACAATAATAACCAGCACGGTAAAAATAATGAAGAAGAGGTCCTGGACATCGGTAACGTCTTTATTGATATGGTCGCGGCTGTCCTCGATAGCGGCGTTGATTTCTCTTTTGGTCTCTTCAGCCGGCAGGGAAAACTCGCTGATATAAGCGGTGGCCCATAAATTAAAGGTTTTACCGTCAGCGGTAATAACAGGCTCGATGCCGGCATATTTCTGATTGATTGAGCCGTCCACTTCCAGCCAGTCATAGTAACCGGCCGTCCTGCCTGCCGCCGAGGATTTTAACAGCGCCCAGAAAGTGGGAAGAATATCCTTGAGAGATTCCAGGTTCTTTTCCTGCCCCGGGAACTTATGAATAATAATCTCGGCATTTACGGGGTCGAGGAGCGTGGTATAACCGGTGGTGCCTACCGATTGCACGACGATTTTCCGCAACTCTGCGTCAGCCCTCATTTCCGCTACCGTCATCGGCGGGCGGTTCTGCAGGTACATTTCAACCTGTTTAGCCACGTCCCGGGATTTTTGCTGGATAATTGCCTCACCCAGCCGGTTCAGGTGTGAAGTGCTGTCCTCGATAGCCCTTTGCCCCAGGGCGGTGCTGGTATCCAGGGCATAAGCGCCCAGATTTCTTATATTAATATTGGCGACGTACCCGATAACGCCCATCGAGACGATGGATAACGCCAGAAACATGAAAAGAATCTTGGTGGCGATACTCCACTCCGACCAGTTAAAAATCTTCTTCATTTACGTTTCATTACCATTCAGGCTTACAATATTGCCTAATCTTCCAGAAGATACCGGGAATTTTTTACAAGCGCAACGGGTACGGGTTCCCGGCTAACGCTTCACCGCTGTTTATTCGTCAGACAGGTCATCGAAGGAAAGCCAGCCCCTTTTCACGCTCTGGAAAATGGCCTCGGTGCGGGAACCCACGCTTAATTTGTGGAAAATATTATTGATGTGTCCCTGGACAGTACGGCTGCTGATGGTCAGGTTATTGGCGATATCTTTATTGCTGAAACCTTTGGCAATCATTTTCAGCACCTCTGCTTCACGTTCGCTAAGCTCCTGCTGCTCTTTTTCCTCGCCGGACCTGGTGGAACCGACGATGGCGCGCTGGATAACCTTGCGGGCTATCGAAGGGTGCAGCACCGATTCCCCGGAATAAACCGACCTCACCGCCTCCACGATTTCTTTGCCGGGCACATCTTTCAGCAGATACCCCGCGGCGCCCGCTTCAAGCAGGGCGAAAACGTATTCATCATTATCATAGGCCGTCAGTATCAAAACCGCCATCGATGGCAGGTCCGGTTTTACCTGTCTGGTAACCTCGATGCCGCTTAGTTTTGGCATGGATATATCAAGAATCGCTACATCAGGTTTAAGCTTTTCAATCAGCTTAACGGCTTCTTCTCCGTCAGCCGCCTCGCCGATAACCTGCATATCCTTTTCTCTCTCCAGGAGAGTGCGGGTGCCTTCTCTGACTACCGCATGGTCATCAGCTATAAATATTTTTATTTTTTCCATATTTATTTCTTAGAAGTATAGGACAGTCCGCCAATAGCTTCAAACAGATTGTACCATATTATTAAACCTGCAGTAATACGGAACCACCGGTAGGTATAAATACCTATTCATATCAAAAGCCAGCAGGCATTTTTACCGGGGGTAAAACAAGCTTAAAAAACGCCGCCGAACAGGTTATCTTGCGGATGGAATGCGCCGCCAAGCGTGATATCCTGATATTGAACAGAAAAAAATCCACTAAAAACAGAAAGGATAACGGAGGTAATTAATGGCTTCTCATCTTGTCAAAAGAGGGGTTTTTGAAGAAATTGAAGATCAGGAAAATGATGTAACCCTCTTCAAGGAAATCCAGAATTCCCTGATTCAAACCAAAGCGACGCCCTCTTTCGGGAACCCCGCGGCAATAGGTCTGGGAGCGTTCGGCGCAACCACCATTCTGCTGCAATTTCACAACCTGGGATTCGTCGGCACGGGCGTAGTAATGTGGATGGCGTTCTTCTTCGGAGGTCTGGCCCAGTTAATCGCCGGGTTCCAGGAATTCCGCACCGGCAACAACTTCGGTTCAGCCGCCTTCTCCACTTACGGCGCCTTCTGGATTGCGCTCGGCGGAATTTTCATGTCGATACAGTTGGGACTCTTTAATATCACCGGCACGGATGTCGGCTGGTTCCTGGTGGTCTTTACCGCGCTCACCCTGATTTACTTCATCGGCGCTATGAAACAAAGCGGCGCTTTAGCCTGGGTATTCCTGACCCTTTTCATCGGCTTCGTTCTGCTGGACATCGGGCATCTGGTTCCCGGCGCTGAAGTATTCAATAAAATAGCCGCCGTAGAACTCATCGTCTGCGCCCTTACCGCCTGGTACCTGATGGCCCATGTCATCATGACCCCGTTAAAAATCAATATCCCCGCCGGAAAACCCTGGATTAAATAAAGAAATAATCTTGCTTAATATAAAAAAATCCTTGAAAGAAAGGAGCAAGAAAATGGAAAAGAAAATATTGGTACCCCTGGATGGAACGGCAGTAGGTGAAGCAGTACTCCCCAAGCTGGAGGATCTGGTCCTGAAATATGTGCCCAGCGATAAATCGGAGGTTATTCTCCTTAGAGTCATCTCGGCAGTAAACTTCGACGTTTTAACCCACGATAAGAGGGCACAGCTTCCTTACACGGCAAGCGACCAGCAACAGCTTAACGAGGAAGCCCAGACCTACCTGGACAAAGTAGCCGAGCCGCTGCGCGCCAAAGGCTTTAACGTAACGACTGTGGTCAGAACCGGCACGGTAGCTGAAGAAATCGTGCAAGCGGCGCGGGAAACCGGCACCAACCTTATCGCGATGGCCACGCACAACACCAGCGGCGTTATCCGGTGGGCTATCGGCAGCGTCGCCGATAAGGTCATCAGGCTGGAAGGCAAGATACCTGTTCTCGCCGTACGCGCTTCTGAAAAAGACCAGAGTTCCGTCCTGCCGATGGGTTCTTTACAGAGCCTGGTTAAACACAGCTGATATGCATGTCCCATAACGTGCATGTCCCATAACAATAGGAACCCCCTCCCTAAAAAGAGGGGGCTCTTATTTTAAGCGGCAGAATCTGGAATGACACAGGCTTCCGGTTATGTTATAATTTTCCCGTATATTTTCTTTACAGACAGGAACAATTTCATTGATGCTCAAGCAGACCATAGCCGAATTATTGACTCAAGCTATTCTACAGGCGCAAAAAGCCGGTAAACTCCCCACCGTCACCCTCCCCGAAATCGTCATCGAGCGGCCGCAGAAGCCGGAGCATGGCGATTACGCCTGCAGCATTTCTCTTAAGCTGGCGCGGGCCGTGGGCAATAAACCGATGTCCATCGCCCAGGAAATCGTCGGCTTTATCCCCCCCTCACCAGAAATCGCCGCCGCCACGGTTGCCCCGCCGGGATTCATCAACTTCAAGCTAAAAGATGATTGGCTGGCCCGGCAGGTGGACGATATCCTGCAAAAAGATAAAGTTTACGGCAACATCACGGCCGGCGAGGGCAAAAAGATACAAATAGAATTCGTGAGCATCAACCCCACCGGGCCGCTCCACGTGGGCCACGGGCGCGGCGCTGTGCTCGGCAGCACTTTATGCAACATCATGAGCGCCGGCGGCTACGATGTAACCAAAGAATACTATTTCAACGACGCCGGCAGCCAGATGAACGCTTTCCGCAACTCTTTGTGGGCGCGCTACAACCAGGGACTGGGTAAGAACGTGGAAATGCCCGCGGAAGGCTATATGGGCAATTATATGGTCGACCTTGCCAAAGAAATCATCGGCGAGGAAAGCGACCGTTTTCTGAAGATGCCGGAGGCCGAGGGATTTGAAGAGCTGGGCAAAATCGGCCTGGCTAAAATCCTGGACGGCACCCGCAAAGACCTGAAAAAACTGCGGGTGGACTTTGATGTCTGGTTCAGCGAGAAAACGCTTTATGAGAACGGCCAGTTCGATAAAGTGATGAGTTTGCTGAAACAGGGCGGCTATATCGCGGAAAAGGAAGGCGCCACCTGGTTCGTTTCCACCGCCCTCGGCGAGGACAAAGACAACGTGGTCGTCCGCGGCAACGGCTCCCCTACCTACTTCGCCGCCGATATCGCTTACCACTATAACAAATTCATCGAGCGCGGGTTCGATACCGTCATCAATATCTGGGGCGCGGACCACCAGGGGCACGTTTCCCGGCTCAAGGCGGTGGTGGGAGCGCTCGGCGTCGACCCGGAACGGCTCCAGATAATCGTCCACCAGATGGTCACCCTGCGCCGGGGTAATGAGATAGTAAAAATATCCAAGCGCAGCGGGGATATGATTACGTTACGTGAGCTTATCGAAGAGGTAGGCACGGACGCCTGCCGCTTTTTCTTTTTATCCCGCACGGCGGACAGCCAGATGGACTTCGACCTCGACCTGGCGAAAAAACAGTCGTCGGACAACCCGGTATATTATGTCCAGTACGCCCACGCGCGCATCGCCAGTATTCTTAAAGTAGCCGAGGAAAAAGGCGCCGCCAGCGATAGCGGCGATGTCTCTTTGCTGACCACCGAACCGGAGATGACGCTTATCCGCAAGATGCTGCTCCTGCCGGAAATGGTGGAGACCATCACCACCACTTTAGAGCCGCACCACCTCACCTACTACGCGCAGGATTTAGCCACCGTTTTCCACGCCTTTTACAAAAACTGCCGCGTGGTCACGGACGACCCCGCCATGACGGCGGCGCGTTTGAAGCTGGTGAAAGCCGCCAAGATTGTGCTGGGCAGGACGCTCAACCTCATGGGCATGAACGCCCCGGACAAGATGTAATTTTACCAGAAAGGCCAAAGGTCGCAGAGCCACTCCCCAAAGCTGCGCCGGAATACTTTTCCCGCCTCCCGCAGCCCGGTTTTAAATTCTCTTTTCCATTCTTTTAATTCAGCGGGATATATTTGCTTTCCCTTATGCTCATGTATTCTATTCATGAATTTAACAAAGCATTCATCGGAAGAAAAAACACTCCACCGGGCGGCTTCCCACTGTTGTGGATAGGTAACTGTCCCAGAGTTGGTCGATATCGGACTGGAGTTGTTGTAGCTAAGGTACCAAGTGTTCACCCAGTGCAGCATGATATGGTCGGGCACCATACCGTCGAGCCATAAATAAGCCTCGTTCCAGTACAAGCTAAAAAGCTCCTGGAAATATTGACGGGCATAATAGGCATTCTCCGCCTTGCGCGCATCGTATTTCAGCCGTATGATCGTCTGGTACTGCGTTACGCAGGAGGTCAGCGTCGTCCCGATAGCCGCGCTTTTTGCACTCTTTCCCGATTTGCGGGCAACCCAAATAGATACAATCGCTAAAATAACGGTACACGCACCTATGATTCCTGTAATAACAAATTCTTCCACCATTCTACCTCCATACATTGCCCGCCTTTATTCACGGCAAAAGGTAAAACGAGAGACGTAAAAGGCTTCAACGATTATGTCAAGATGATAAATCCAGAGGTTATTGTTGTCAAGAGCAAAAAATCCAACGGGCTCTTTCAGGCTAGCTATATACGGAAGGTAACTAACTTCTTCTTTCCAACTGTGTACTGTTTACACACCCTTTCCCCCCGTTGTGCTATAGTGTAAGTATGGATAACAATCAACAACGCACTTTCAGGTGCCAGCGCTGCGGTTTTGTCTGGCGTCAATCGGTTCCGGACGGCAAACCGACATTAAAAACCTGCCCCAAGTGCGGCTCGCCGGAATGGAACAAATCAAAAAGCGGTGACGGAAAAACCTAATTCCTGATATTGTCAGCAATTAGTTACCCCGGCCCCTTTTCCCCTTACTGTTTACTGTCTACTGTTAGCTCTCCCTGTAATTTATCGAAAAATGGTATTAATAGTGATACCATCAAACGTGGATTCCATAGAAGAGTTAGTCCTGAAGTGTGAAGAGAATCCTGATGATATCAGGTTTGATGACCTTTGCAGAATCTGCAAGCACTACTTCGGGGAAGCCAGGATAAAGAGCAGTCATCATATTTATAAAACACCCTGGCCGGGCAATATACAGGATGATAATGGAAAAGCCAAAGCTTACCAGGTCAGGCAGGTAATTAAAGCAATTAAGAAGCTAGAGAGTATTTAATCATGGCAACTACGGCAGCGCTTAAAAAAGACCACTATACCTATAGAGTAACCTGGTCGGAAGAAGATGAGGAGTATATAGGCTTATGCGCGGAATTTCCCAGCTTGAGCTGGCTGGCCGCTACCCAGGAAGCAGCTCTAAAGGGCATTAGACAAGTAGTGGCAGAAGCTGTGGCAGACATGAAATCAAATAAAGAATCAATCCCTGAACCCTTTGCCACCAAACACTATTCCGGCAAGTTCACGGTGCGTACTACTCCGGATGTCCATAGACTAATCGCTATACAAGCGGCTGAAGCCAATGTAAGCCTTAACCGCTATGTTCGCGGCAAACTAAATACGAGCACGGATTAGATTGTTTCACTGTTCCAGCCCACCACCTTCTCCCCAACTGCAGACTCCACCCTCACAGTCCCTCCCCTTTATACCGCTCCACCAGTTCCGCATACTCCAGTGTTTTAAATCCTCTTCTGTTTCCCCTTTACAAAGGGGAACGATGTTTCATTATACGTCAAAAATCTTAGTTCAACCCTGATGTTTCACCCTCCTTTACAAAAGGAGGAGTGAGGAGGATTTTGTTTACTTGTTACCTAATCATTCCTTGTTACTTGATACCTGGCATTTGTTACTTACTTCTAAAGTCCCTCCCCCTTATACTTCTCCCCCAATTCCGCGTATTCCTGCGGCACTTTATCCAGCCAGAACATCTGGTCGTCAGGCACTTTGCCTCTTATCTTGCCCGGTATCCCCACCACGAAAGAGTTATCCGGCACTTTCAGGTTCTCACTGATAAGGCACTTGGCCCCGATGAGGCAGTAGTTACCGATTTCCGAGCCGTGCAGAACGGTGGCCTGAATGCCCACCAGGGTGTTATTCCCGATTTTCCTACCGTGAATGACCGCCCCGTGCGCGATGTTGGCATAATCCCCGATAAAGGTATCGCCATCGCCGGGGATGCCGGAATGGATAACCACATTATCCTCGATGGCGGTGTACTTACCGATTTTTATTTTGCCCGTATCCGCCCGTAAGACGGCCCCCGGCCAGACGCTGGAATGCTCTCCTATCTCCACGTCCCCCACAATGTACGCCGCCTCGCTGACGAAGGCGGTGGGGTGGATTTGGGGAGTCTTGCCGTTAAAGCTTTTTATCATCCTTCACCTCTTTGCTCCCATCGTAGCAATTCGGTGATGATAACGTCAATCCCTTCCGGTTATGCCTGGACCTTCCATCCCGTGTGCTTGTCATTGCGAGCCATCCTTCCGAGGAAGGAGGTATGGCAATATCTATCTTTGGTTTAAAACAATCCAGGAGATTGCCACGTCGTTTCACTCCTCGCAATGACCTCCCAACCTCCCCATTTTTACTTTCTATCTGTAATTTTGACTTTTGAGCTTTAAGCTATCATCACCTTGTCCCTCCGCTCGTGTTTATGTTAAACTTTTCACGTCAGGAGGAAGTTGAGCATCATGAAAAAGCGCGTCTTTTCCGGCATTCAGCCCACGGGGAACATCCACATCGGCAATTACATCGGGGCCACCCGGCGCTGGGCGGCCAACCAGGATATTTACGATAATATCTTTTGCGTTGTGGACCTGCATGCCATCACCGTGCCGCAGGACCCCAAGGTGCTGCAAGCCAAAATACGCGAGGTAGCCGGACTGCTTTTAGCCGCCGGCATCGACCCCCAGCGTTCGATTCTCTTTGTGCAGTCGCACATCTCCGAGCACAGCGAACTGGCTTGGATACTCAACTGCTTTATCCCGATGGGTTGGATGCAGCGCATGACCCAGTTCAAGGAAAAGTCCGGCAAACAAAAGGAGCAGGTTAGCGTGGGGCTTTTCGATTACCCCGCCCTGATGGCCGCCGATATCCTGCTCTACCGTACGGACGTGGTGCCGGTGGGCGAGGACCAGAAACAGCATGTAGAGCTGGCGCGGGACGCCGCCCAGCGCTTTAATAATTTCTACGGGGAGACTTTCGTGCTGCCGGAGCCGCAAATAGCAGAAACCGGCGCGCGCATCATGGGGCTGGACGACCCCACGAAAAAGATGAGCAAGAGCGAGGATGCCCCCAACCACGCCATCGCCCTGCTGGACCCGCCGGACGTCATTAGAAAAAAGATTATGCGGGCCACCACCGATTCACAGACCACCGTTGTCTTCGATGTTAACCGCCCCGGCATTTATAATCTGCTGACCATCTACCAGACTTTCACCGGCCAGAAGAAAGAGGAAATTGAAGCGACCTTTGCCGGGAAAGGCTACGGCGATTTTAAGAAAGCCTTAGCCGAGACGGTCGTCGAAGGGCTGCGCCCGCTGCAGGAACGCTATAAAGCCTTAACCGCCGACCCCGCCCATATCGATAAAATACTGGCGGCCGGTGCGGAAAAAGCCCGCCCTCTGGCCGCTAAAACACTGGCGGAAGTGAAAAAACGGGTGGGGCTGGGGTAACAACTACGTCAGAGCCAGCCTGTCTCTTTTAAAGCCGCTAATGCTTTAGGATATTCTTCATCCCCTCCGGACATAGAACCCGGCAGCATTATCAGCCGCCTCCGCTTTTTACCTTTATAACTAAAATTCACGGAAAAGTAGCCGCGTGTCATCGGTGGTTTTGGAGGCTTTATATCTATTGACTGCAAGGCGCTCCGCTCGATCATATTTGTGCCGGAATTATTCCAGCTCGCAATAACATTCCAGAAAAAGTAAATGCCTAGCAGAAGCAATATAACGCCGAGGATATATGATTGATTGATAATCTGCCAGACGCCCAAAAATAAAGCTAAAATCCCGATTATCGCATAGATAATCAAACCCCGGCGGACTGACTTGCCATACAAGAAATTAGCTGCTTTTCCCGCCTCGCCTTCGCGGGTTAAGGTTAATTTATCCGGGGACACAACACAAACGCCGGATTTGGTCCTAAATGTGTATTCAGCTTCATCATTCATTTCTTCAAAATTATAGAATAGCGGTAAAAGTAAATCAAGGAAACTACGGCTATTTCCCTGGATTTTCATTTCCGCCGCAAATTACCTATAATTAACGTGTAAGAATACCGGCGCTTAATTGCGCCCGCCGCTATCTTACTGAATACATGCAAGAACGCTCTTCTCTGCCCGAGGCTGTGATGAACCGCCGCGCCTTTAACTACGGCTGGGTCATCGTGGCGGCGTGCTGCCTGATGATCTTCGTTACCTACGGCCTGATTTACAGCTACAGCGTCTTTTTCAAACCCCTGGCCGCTTATTTCAACTGGGACAGGGCATCAGTCTCCCTGATATATTCCCTGGCGGTAATTATCCGGGGCGCCGCCGCCATCGGCACGGGGTGGGCGGCGGATAAATACGGCCCCCGCAAGGTAATGATTTTCTGCGGCATTTTGATGGCTATCGGGTATCTGCTTTCCAGCCGGGTCAGCGCCTTATGGCAGTTCTTTTTGACTTACGCCGTCATCGAGGCCATCGGGATGAGCGGCACCTGGGGCGTCTGCACGGCAATGCCCGCCCGCTGGTTCGCTAAAAACCGGGGGCTGGCGCTGGGCATCGCGACCGCCGGCTCCGGAGCGGGCACACTGGTTATCGTGCCCTTCGCGGAGAGGATGGTGGCATCCTACGGCTGGTCCCAGGCGTTCGTGATTTGCGGCATCGGGGCCGGGGTGCTGATGGTTATCGGCGCTTTACTGCTGCGCAACCCGCCGGCAGTACCGCTGCCGACCGATCAAAAACGACCGTCCGACGGCGCTACCACCGCCGAGGCCATGCGCGACCCGCGCCTGTGGCTGATTACGCTGGCTTTCCTGTTTTTCTTCTTCGGCTCGCAAATCATTATGGTGCACCTGGTCAATTACGCCACGGATGTAGGTATTTCCCCCCTGATTGCCGCCACCTTCGTCAGCGTCATCGGCGCGGTGAGTATCGGGAGCCGTATCGCCATCGGGCCTATCACGGAGAAAATAGGGCTTTATAAAGGTCTGGTCATCACCTGCTTCGCTCTGGCGGCCACGTTTATCCTGCTGTTGTACACGCGCGCGCCGTGGTCGTTCTACCTGTGCGCGGCGCTTTACGGTATCCCGTACGGCGGGGAGGTAACGCTGATACCGCTGATACTGGCGCGGTTCTTCGGCACCCGCGCGATGGCCACGCTGATGGGCGTGATGGTCTTCGTCATCGGCATCGGCGGGGCGCTGGGCGCCTGGTACGCGGGCTGGATTTACGATATGACGGATAGCTACAACGGAGTGTTCATTACCGGAGCGGTCTTTGCGATGGTGTCTATAATCATGGTGTTTTTCTTGAGGCGGGCGGAAAATCCCTCTTAATCTCCCTTTATTAAAGGGAGACATCCCCACCATAATTAGCTATTAGCGGTTGGCTGTTAGTTGGGGGGCGGGGTGGTGTATAGGTTTTAGTTTTTTTTACCATGGTGTAAACTACAATTAATGAAAACCACAAATAAAAATTATTATACTACTAGTTTTGACTTAACTAATGAAGAGGCAAGAATAACAATTTATGCCAGTGAAGAGAAGCCAACCATTCCAAATACGGTTACAAACGAAACTCATTTGGAGGACTTAAACACAAACTGGCGTGAAAAAGATTTACCTGAAAAAGAACGTACAAAACATGTCCACCGCTTACATCCTTATTTAGGTAAGTTTATCCCTCAATTAGTAGAAATATTTTTACGCAAATATTTCATGCCTGGACAAACTGTACTTGATCCTTTTTGCGGTTCCGGCACCACTTTAGTACAAGCAAATGAACTTGGTATCAACTCTGTAGGATATGATATATCAGCCTTTAATATATTGTTAAGTAAAGTAAAAACGAAAGAATATGATATTCAATTACTAAGTAAAGAAATGACTGATATATTAAGTAAATTTAGGTATCTTACACACGATAAAAAACAACCTGAATTATGGGATAAATATTCAGATATATTAGAACTTCCAATAAATGATAATGAATATTTACATAAATGGTTCGCCCCACAAACACTAAATGAATTATTGATTTTCCGCTATTTAATACAAAAAAGTGATTATACAAATCAAGATTTATTTAAAATAATACTGTCGCGTTCAGCGAGATCTGCAAGACTCACTACACATTACGACCTAGATTTTCCTAAAACCCCACAAACAACTTCCTATTGGTGTTATAAACATAGCAGAATGTGCTCCCCAACTGAAGAAGCTGCTAAATTTATATTTCGTTATAGCGTAGATACAATGAAAAGAATAAAAGAATTTTCAATGATTAGAACTAAGGCGAAAGTAGAAATAAATCATGATGATAGTAGAAATGCCAAAATACCTTTTATCGATGGAGTAATCACAAGCCCTCCCTATGTAGGTTTGATTGATTATCACGATCAACATGCATACGCTTATCATCTTTTAGGTTTGAAAGACCGCCGAGAGGAAGAGATTGGGCCAGCCTCAAAAGGATCAAGCTTGAAATCTAAACAACTATATCAAGCCGATATAGTGAAAGTTTTCCAAAATGCATTGAACTCAATGCCAAGTGGTGGTAAATTAATTATTGTTGCCCATGATTCATCGAATCTTTACCCGGAAATCGGGACTAAATGTGGTATTAAAGAGATCTCGATTATTAGCCGCCATGTCAATCGTCGCACTGGTAGACGCACAAATGAATTTTACGAATCTATTTTTATATGGGAGAAACCGTAAGGAAGTGGCTGTATGGGCAATGAAAAAGAAATGAAAATTGCAATTCAAGGAGTAATAAAGTCCATGATGGACAGGGTCATGGACAATGTATTATATAAAGACCCTTTTGATAAAGATAAACATAGAGCTGGCAAACCATTATATGCTGCTTTAGTACCTGATGAAATTTTCAAAGGTTCCCATTTCGAACGTAGATTTGTGACACCTTTTGGAGACGTTTGGGAAAACCTAGCAAAAGTTGCGGCTACTTATGGTCTAGGAAAAGGTGAAACAGAATACACAATCCGTGGAATAGTAAAATCAGAGAGAATCCGCCGTATTACTGAGATATTAAATAGACTGGAACACGCAGGAAAAGGAGAAAAGAAAACTAAACCATCTTGGGATGAGGAAATACAATACATTCTTCAAGGTGGTGGAGAAGACATACCTGTTACTGTCGTTTGTGATGTATATGCTGAAAACACAACAAATGGTAAACGTTACTCTTTTGAGCTAAAAGCGCCTTTACCTAATAGCGACCAAACAAAAGTAAGCAAAGAAAAAATTTTAAAACTCTATTGTATGCAACCAAGGCTTATTGATGAAGCTTATTATGCTTTACCTTATAATCCCTACGGAACTAGACAAAATTATTCTTGGAGTTTCCCTGCCAGATGGTTCAACATGAAAGAAGATAAAGTAGTACTAATTGGGGAAGAATTTTGGGAAAAAATCGGCGGTTTAGGAACATATAAAGCTTTTATTGATGCTGTTAATGAGATTGGTAAAGAATATAGGGACCGAATATATAGAGAATACTTAGGTATCGAACCACCTACAAGTTCAGATGAAACTAATTTAAGATAATTGTTATAATAAAAAGGGCGGGGGTTGTTCCCCCCGCCCCTATCTGTTTCCTTTTATTATCCCGGCTTACTGGTATTTTATAACTACGAGATTCTCACGCCTTCCCTCCGGGAATGGCTCAGAATGACAGTAGGATTTATTACTTCTTTTTATGCTTCTTCACGAACCGGCCCATGCGCTTGAGCGCCTCCTCAATATCCGCCGTGGAGGTGGCGTAGCAGCAGCGCACAAAGCCCTCCCCGCATTTGCCGAAAGCGGAGCCGGGCACCACCGCCACCTTTTCCTCCTGCAAAAGCGCCTCGGAGAACTCCTCGGAGGTCAGGCCGGTGCAGGTAATCGAAGGGAAGGCATAGAAAGCGCCCTTCGGCTCGAAGCAGGCCAGGCCGATATCGTTCAGACCCTTGACGATGAGCTTGCGGCGGCGGTCATAATCCGCCACCATTTCCACCACATCCGGCTCGCCGGTCTTTAACGCCTCGATGGCGGCTACCTGCGCGGGGGTGGGGGCGCTCATGATAGTGTACTGGTGTATCTTGGTCATGGCGGCGATGATTTCCCTGGGCGCCGCCGCGTAGCCAATGCGCCAGCCGGTCATGGCATAGGCCTTGGAAAAACCGTTCAATAATATGGCGTGGTCCTTAACGCCGGGCAGGCTGGCGTAGCAGGTATGCTCGCAGCCGTAGGTCAGGCGCGCATATATCTCGTCCGATATCACGATAAGGTTGTGCTTCTTGGCCATCGCGGCTACTTCCAGCAGGTTCTGCCGGGGCATTACCGCACCGGTGGGATTGGAGGGAAACCCGATGAGTATCGCCTTGGTCTTTTTCGTGATTTTCTTTTCGATATCCTTAGCGTCTACCGCGAAGTTGTTCTCCGGGTAGGTTGGCACGTTGACCGGGATGCCCTCCGCCAGCAGGACGGAAGCATCATACGCCACGTAATGCGGGTCCGTCATGATGACCTCATCGCCGGGGTTGATGATGGCGCGCATCGCCAGGTCTAAAGCCTCGCTAACGCCCACGGTCATGAGCAACTCGCCGTAGGGGTCGTAATCGAGGTTATATTTATCTTTAAGATGTTTGGCGGTCAATTCACGCAGCTCCGGGATGCCGGAGTTGGACGTATACATCGTGTAGCCGCGTTCCAGACTCTTGACCGCCGCCTCGCTGATGTGCCAGGGAGTGGAATAATCCGGCTCGCCGACACCGAGGGAAATAACCCCTTCCATGCTCGCCAGCAGGTCAAAGAACTTGCGGATGCCGGAGGGCGAAAGCCGGTTGGCCCGGTCCGAGACAATATTGCTTAATTTTGCATGCTGTTCAGTTTTCTTAGACATATCTCACCTCAAAACGCTGCCGTTACCGGATTTTAACTAAAGAATAACGGTCTGGCGTTTTGCCCCCTCCTCTCCATCCAGAATTTCACCGTCTTCCTTATAGCGTTTCAGCACGAAATTGGTGACCGTTTCCTGCACGCCCTCAATATGGGAAAGGTTCTGGGAAACGAAATCCGCAATCTCGCGGTTATTTTTACCGGCGACAATCAACATGAGGTCGAAGTTGCCTGAAGCGAGGAAAAGCGATTTTACCTGCTCGAAAGCGGCGATGCGCTGGGCGATGGAATCAAACCCGACCTCTTTTTCCGGCTTGACCCTGACCTCGATAAGCGCCCAGACCTGCTCGATGCCCTCGACCTTATCCCAGTTGACGACGGTTTTGTACTTAAGGATAACCTTATCCTTTTCCGCTTGCTTGATAGCTTTGGTCACCTCGGCGGCGGATACGCCGACCATAGTAGCGATTTGCTTTTCCGTAGCACGGGGTTCTTTTTCCAGGACTTTTAAAATGTCTTTCAGCATATCCTTACCTCCTTCATAAGTTTTTGCCGAGATGGAAATAGATAATTCCAGCTTAACATTTACAAATGGTGAAAACAAGAGGGGAAAGTACCGAATCATCCTTGTCTCCCCCTTTAACAAGGGGTGACAATCCATCGGGTCATGATGATAGATTTACAGTAAAAGAGGCAGACATCGTTCTCCCTATCAAGGGAGAAGCCGAAGAGGATTTCCCTAAAGGCTCAAGCAAGCTTGGTTCTTACTCAATTTACTCCAGCTGGTTCCAGGCTTTATTTTCACCGCCTACCGTGAGCACGAATAAAAGGACGGCCAGCTCAATGAAGAAACCCGCGAGAGCAAATATTACCAACTCTCCAAATATCATGTTGACGATAGCAGCCGCGGCGGAACTGGTGCAAAACCCCCAGAAAGCCCATCTTTTCCACCGGAAAAGGCCGATGGCAAAACCGATATTGATCAAGCTGAATAAGATAGAAATCAGATATTGCGGCCACGGCAGAATATCTTCAGCACTCGGCGAGCCTTTGGGGACGGCAATGATGATAGCGATAACATTGAAAACAATAATGAGCACCAGCCACGTAGTGAGACATCCGTGTCTTTTCTTCTGTTTTACATATGATGAATCCTGTAACATTTT
>DAOUGB010000045.1:0-1906 GCA_034429595.1 Dehalococcoidales bacterium | reverse complement strand
GCACCGTCTGCAGCAGTTCTTTTCGAATTTCCTCATAAAGCATTATTTATTCCTCGAAGTACCTCTTCAGATCCCAGGGCGAAAAAACTCCTTTATGCGTAACGACGGCGCTCACCAGATGGGGAGGAGTGATATCGAAAGCGGGATAATATCCTTTAACGCCTTCTTTCGCGGTGCGGATTCCCATGACCTGCACGGTTTCTTCCGGCGATCTTTCCTCGATGACCACAGTGGAAATATCCGGATGTTTGCGAGACGGCGACGCAATGGCATAGAAGGGAATGCCGAAGTAGTGCGCCGCGAGGGCGATTTGAAACGTTCCCACCTTGTTGACTATATGGCCGTCCAGAGTTGCCACATCCGCCGCGGATATAAAGACCTGAGCCATTTTTTTTGATAAAACATAGGCGGGCATGTTGTCCGTAATAACCGTGACCGGAATGCCCATGTCGCAGGCCACGCTGGCGGTCAGTCTTGCCCCCTGCAGATAAGGCCGCGTCTCCGGGCAGATCAAAGAAATATCTTTGCCCCTTTCCCGGCAGGCCAGCAAAATGTAACCGATGAGCGTCTCCGCATAGCACTGAGTCAATATCGCCGCTTTGTCCGGGAGAAGATCCGCCGCGTGGTCAGCCATTATACGCGACAGTTGGTAACGTTTTTCGATGTTTTCCATTACATAGGTGTGCGCCTTGGCTTCGGCGTCTTCGCCCTGTTCAACGGCGTCCAATGCTATTTTCAGCACCTTTTGAATATGGGATTTCATGTTGGCGGATGTTGTGGGGCGGGCATGTGACAATTCATCCGCGGATTGCTGCAGAACTTTCCTGGCTTCCGGCAAAGACAGCCCCTTTGCCTGCCGGGCGGCGCTGACCATTCCCAGGGCAGCCGCGAACAGTGGGCCGCCGCTCTGCGTAACCATGTCAGCGATAGCTTTCGCTACTTGCCGGTAGTCCGCGCAGCGGACAAAATCTTCCCGGGCTGGGTATATTCGTCGATCAAGAATCCATACAATCCCGTCATCATAATGGGCTATGTTTTCGTAGCGCAGCAAAAACGGCAAACCTTCGTCAGCTCTCACCATTTATCCTCCTGTCTTGGGCAATTTCTTTTATTTCCGGTCCAGTTCATTTCTGATACCGAGGCCGATCTTTTCCATTGTGTAAGGTTTGCGGACAAATTCTCCGGCGCCGATCCCCTGTAGTTTTCTGACCCGGTCGGTTTCAGTGAACCCGCTGACAATTATCGCCTTTTGCCGGGGATTGATCTTCCGTATTCTCCGGTAGGTTTCGAACCCGTCAATTCCGGGATACATAATCATATCCAGAACAACAAGATCGGCTCTTTCAGTTTTAAGATATTCAATCGCCGCTTCTCCGCCGGCGACGGCCCTGACCTGATATCCCAGCTTTTCCAACATGCTCATGGCCAGCTGCCTTTGTTCTTTAACATCATCGACAACCAGGATGGATTCTCCCTTTCCCCTGTAGGCAAGCTGGGAAACAGCTTTTTCAGCCTGCGCCGGCTCTTCCCGGGTGACGGGAAAATAAAGGGTGAAAGTGCTTCCTTCGTGTTCCCTGCTTTGGACATCGATGTAACCGTTATGATCTTTAACTGTTCCCCAGACAACGGCCAGCCCCAGCCCGGTTCCGCTTCTGCCCATCACTTTTTTAGTATAGAAGGGTTCAAATATTTTATCAATGTCATTGACGGAAATGCCGCTGCCGGTATCGGAGACGATCAGCACGATATAATCGCCTTCCGCCATAGTGTCGTATCCATGAATAGGTTGATCCAAATAACGGTTTTTCGTTTTTATTGATACATTACCTTCGCCGGTTATTGATTCGGCGGCGTTTAAGACAAGATTCATTATGGTTTTAATCAGATGAACGGGAGAGCCCTTGAT
>DAOUGB010000044.1:0-13933 GCA_034429595.1 Dehalococcoidales bacterium | reverse complement strand
CCACGCCACCGGAAGAGGACTACGCCGTGCTGGATGCCGAAGGGCTGATCGTCTGCCCCGGCTTTATCGACCTGCATTGCCACCTGCGGCAGCCCGGCTATGAAGACCGCGAGACCATCGCCACCGGGTCGATGGCGGCGGCGCGGGGCGGTTTTACCACCCTGTGCTGTATGCCCAATACCAACCCGCCGCTGGATAACGCCGATACATTGAATTATGTCCGGACAATCGCGGCGCGGGAAAGCCCCCTCCGCATTTTCCCCATCGGCTGCGTCACGGTAGGCCGTAAAGGCGAAGAGCTGGCCGACCTTAATGAAATGGAAATGAACGGCGGCGCCGTAGCCTTCAGCGATGACGGCTCGCCGGTGGCCAGCCCGGATATCATGCGCCGGGCATTGGAGTACAGCCGGGATTTCAGAAGACCGATTATCGACCACTGTGAAAACATGTTCCTCACGCAGGGCGGCCAGATGAACGAGGGCGTCACAGCGCTGGAGATGGGATTGCGCGGCATGCCGGCCGCCGCCGAGGAGCTTATCGTCAAAAGGGATATCGACCTCGCGAAAGAGACGGGCGGGCATATCCATATCGCCCATGTCAGCACCGCCGGGTCGGTCGAGTTGATTCGCGCCGCCAAGGAAGATGGCGTTCACGTTACCGCCGAGGTCACCCCCCACCACCTCACCCTGACCGAGGAAGATGTGTTGAAATACGGCACGCTCGCCAAGGTCAACCCGCCGTTAAGGACGAAAACGGATACCATCGCCCTGCTGCGCGCCCTGAACGACGCCGTCATCGACATCGTGGCTACGGACCACGCTCCGCACACCGCCGCCGATAAAAAATGCCTCTTCCAGGAAGCGGCTTTCGGCATCAGCGGGCTGGAAACGGCGCTGGGCAGCCTCGCGGGGCTGATTTTCAAGAGCGAGCTGACCCTGAACAACATGATTGCGGCGCTGACCCTTGGGCCGGCGCGCATCCTCGGCTACCAGAAGCTGGGCACGTTTGAGCCGGGGGCGCCGGCGGATATCTGCATCTTTGACCTGCATAAGGAATGGGTGGTGGATACGGAGCAATTCGCGTCCAAAGGCAAGAATACGCCGCTGGCCGGGCAGACGCTCAAGGGCAAGGTCATGGGCACCATCGCCATGGGCAACCCGGTCTATCTGGACGAGGCGCTAAGAATCAGAGACAGATATGAAATATAACGTGTCATTGCGAGGAGCGAAGCGACGAGGCAATCCCATGAATCGACTAATCACTTGGTGAGATTGCTTCGCCTTCCGATTCGCGGAGATAAAGCAAGCTCATCGGAATGGCTCGCAATGACAGGACAGTAAAGGATAATAAAGAAAAATCATGGCTAAAACAGCAATATTGGTACTCGCGGACGGGTCGGTATATGAAGGTTACGCCTTCGGGGCGGAGACGGACGCGGTTGGCGAGGCGGTCTTTAATACCAGCATGGCGGGCTACCAGGAAATGCTCACCGACCCCTCATATGCCGGGCAGATTCTTATCCCCACCTATCCCCTCATCGGGAACTACGGCACCAACAACGTAGATGACGAATCGCGGCGGATACAGGTGAGGGGCTTTGTGGTAAGGGAAGAATGTGAGCTTCCCAACCATTACCAGAATAATAAGACCATCCATAACTACCTCGCGGCGGGCGGCATACCCGGGATTTGGGGCGTGGATACCCGCGCCATCACGCGCCGCCTGCGCTCCGCCGGGGTGATGATGGGCATGATAACATCGGCGAAGACGCCCGCGCAGGCTTTAGAGGCTCTAAAGAAAGCCCCGAACTACGGGGATATCGATTTTGTCAGAGAAGTGACGACGGACAAGCCCTACGAGTGGGGCGATAAAAACAACGCCAAATACCATGTGGTCGCTCTGGACTGCGGGCTGAAATACAACATCCTGCGGCTGCTGGAAACACACGGCTGCCGCACCACGGTCGTCCCCTGCACGACGGCGGCGGAAGCGATATTGCAACTAAAGCCGGACGGCATTATGCTTTCCCCCGGCCCCGGCGACCCTGATTTGCCCAAGGTCAATTACGCGGTGGACACCGTGAAAAAACTGGCGGGCCAGAAGCCCATCATGGGCATCTGCTTCGGGAACCAGCTGATAAACCGCGCCTTCGGGGGGAAGCACTTTAAACTCAAGTTCGGGCACCGTGGCGGCAACCACCCGGTCAGGGAACTCGCCACCGGGCGCATCCATATCACCGCGCAGAACCACGGCTACGCCGCCGACCCATCGACCATTGGCAAGGGACTTGAGGTGACGCACCTCAACCTGAACGACGGCACGGTGGAAGGGCTGCGGCATAAAGAGCTGCCCGTCTTCGCCATCCAGTACCACTCGGAGGCGTCACCGGGGCCGCTGGACAATACTTATCTGTTCCGGCAGTTCGTGGAGATGATGGCGGGAAAATAGTAAAAACCCCCTTAATCCCCCTTTACGCAAGGGGGAGAGGGTAAAAAGGAAAGTGATTGAAAGAGAAAGAGAGTTAACATGGTTTACTCGATTATTATAGCCGTAATACTGGCGATACTGGTCATCTTCCTGCTGGCGAAACTAGGCCAGCGGGCCAGGGAAAAAGAACAACTGGAAAAACAGGAAAAAAGGGAATGGCTGCTGAAAGTAGCCCTGGAGCAGTCCTGCCAGCTGCCGACGGTCGAGGCCGATGAGCTGGCGCCGCTGGAGGCGGAAATAAACCGGCTGATGAACGCCAGGGACGATAGTGAGGTTGAAGAAAAAATCCGCCGGCTTATCATGGGGCTTTACGAGGAAAAGGTGGGGAAGAAGGGGGAAAAATAAAATCCTCCTTAATCCCCCTTTTTCAAAGTGGGAGACGGGAAAGGGAGGGGAATAACAGCATCTCTCTTCCGTTTAGCACAAATCTTGAACATGGCGGGGAGGGGAAAAGGGGTAAGAGGATAGCTTCTCTCTTTAGCAAAGAGAGATTGAGAGGGATTTAAGGGGGGAGGTAAAGAAGATGGCAACACGAAGAGGTAATCAAGAAAAATATGATAGATTACTTAATACATTCAATGCCAAAACTAAGACAAAGAAGGAAAATATTGGTTATCTAGCGGGATTGGGTTTCTCTAGAGAACAAGCAGAAAATGCGGTACACGTTTATTGGAAGGGCGGACAGACCAGAGCTTCCTTCATATTGTTAAAAGATGAACGTGATAAGTTATTAGATAATTTTAATGCCGTTCAGAAATTACCAAAAGAATGCGTTAATCACTTGATGAGTCAAGGTTGTACTTATAGACAGGCGAATAGTGCGGTTTATAAGTACAGACAAGAAAGAGGTTTAATTGGTCTATAACCCATCTAAAGTCTTAATCATCGGCAAAAAGGTTTGTCATTCTGAACGGAGTGAAGAATCCGTCCTCTGCCGGAATGATTACGGATGCTTCGCTCCAGCATGACAAAGGTATGGACGACGTAAAGGAGTAAATTATCTTGGCTTATAAACCTACTAAAGTGTTAATCATCGGCAGCGGGCCAATCATCATCGGGCAGGCGGCGGAGTTCGATTACGCCGGTACGCAGGCGTGCAAAGCCATGCGGGAGGAAGGCGTTATCTCCGTCCTCGTCAACTCCAACCCCGCCACCATCATGACCGATGAAGAAGTGGCGGACATCGTCTACATTGAGCCGCTGACCGTAGAAATACTCACCCGCATTATCGAAAAAGAAAGGCCGGATGGGCTTCTACCCACCCTCGGCGGGCAGACCGGCCTCACCTTAGCCCATGAGCTTGCCGAGGCGGGCGTGCTGGATAAATACAATGTAAAGTCGCTGGGCACTTCCATCGAGACCATCCGGAATGCGTCCAACCGCGAGCTTTTCAAGGAACTGATGACGCGCATCGGGGAACCCATGCTGGAAGGCATTACGGTCAATACGCTGCCGGAAGCCCGGAAAGCCGCCAGGCAACTCGGCCTGCCCCTCATCATCCGCCCGTCCTTCACTTTAGGCGGAACGGGGGGCGGGGTGGCCCACACCCCGCAGGAACTGGACGAGAAAGCGGCCGTCGGGCTGGCGGCCAGCCCGATTCACCAGATTCTGCTGGAGCAGTGGGTGGGGGGCTGGAAAGAAATCGAGTACGAGGTCATGCGGGACGCCGCGGACAACTGTATCACCGTCTGCAACATGGAGAACTTCGACCCCATGGGCGTGCATACCGGCGATAGCATCGTCGTCGCGCCCAGCCAGACTTTAACGGATAACGAATATCAGATGCTGCGGAGCGCTAGCCTGAACATCATCCGGGCATTAAAAATCGAAGGCGGCTGCAACGTCCAGCTCGCCCTCGACCCCAAAAGCGAACAGTACTACGTTATTGAAGTAAACCCGAGGGTCAGCCGCTCTTCCGCCCTGGCCTCCAAAGCCACCGGCTACCCCATCGCGCGCGTGGCCGCCAAGATTGCTACGGGCAGGACGCTCGACCAGATAAAGAACGCCGTCACCGGCAAGACCATGGCTTCGTTCGAGCCCGCGCTGGACTACTGTGTCGTCAAGATACCGCGCTGGCCGTTCGATAAATTCGCCACCGGCGACCGCGTCATCGGCACCCAGATGAAAGCCACCGGCGAGGTCATGGCTATCGACCGCACGTTCGAGGCGGCACTGCAAAAAGCCGTCCGCTCGCTGGAATTCGGGAAAAAATCACTCCTCTGGGAAGACCCGCAGTGGGAACGCGGCCAAGATGTTAAAACCTACCCCCTCATGCCCGCCAACGATTTAAGGTTATGGGCCATCATGGCGGCGTTAAGGCGGGGCATCGCGCCGCAGGAGATAGCGGACTATACCAGGATAGATTTATGGTTCCTGGACAAGCTCCAGAACATCATCAATATGGAAAAGACCCTGCTGGACGAACAGCTGACGCCGGAGATAGTCTGGCGCGCCAAGCGCCTGGGCTTCTCCGACGAACAGATCGGCACACTGGCGGATAAGCTGCCGGAGCAGGTGAGGCAATTACGCAATACCTGGCACATTCACCCGGTCTATAAAATGGTGGACACCTGCGCGGCGGAGTTCGATGCCGCCACGCCCTACTTCTACTCCACCTACGAGCAGGAGAACGAGGCCATCGCCGAGGATACCAATAAAGCGGTGGTCATCGGCTCCGGGCCGATACGCATCGGGCAGGGAATCGAGTTCGACTACTGCTCCGTCCATTCCGCCAAGGCTTTACAGGAAGCCGGCTATAAAAGCATTATGATTAACTCCAACCCGGAGACGGTCTCCACCGATTTCGATACCTCGGACAGGCTCTATTTTGAAGCCCTGGATGAAGAAAGCGTGCGGGACATCCTGGAAAACGAAAGCGGCACGACCCGCCGTTCCAATTTTATTACGCCGCCGCCTTCCATCGTGCAGTTCGGGGGGCAGACGGCCATCAATCTCTCACAGCCCCTCTCCCGCGCCGGTATGCCCATCATCGGCTCCAGCGCGGACGCCATCGATATCGCCAGCGATAGAAAGCGCTTCGAGCATTTCCTGGAAGAGCTATCCATACCCCAGCCGCCGGGCGCGGGCGTCACCTCTCTGGATGAGGGACTTAAAGTAGCGGAGCTAATCGGCTACCCGGTGCTGGTGCGCCCGAGCTATGTCCTCGGGGGGCGGGCGATGGAAATCGTCTATAACGCCACGGAGCTGGTGCGCTACATGGGCCTGGCGATGGAACTGAATACCGGTAAACCTGTCCTCATCGATAAATATCTCCAGGGGAAAGAGGCGGAGGTGGACGCCATCGGGGACGGACAGGATGTCCTGATACCGGGCATCATGGAGCACATCGAGCGGGCGGGGGTGCACAGCGGCGATTCCATGGCGGTGTATCCGGGGGTTAATTTAACAAGGCATGAAGTCAATACGATGGTGGACTATGCCATACGGGTTGGGTTGTCTTTAAAAGCCAAAGGCCTGATAAATATCCAGTTCGTCATCATGCCGGGCAAAGACGGCAAAAATTCTTCCGTGTACATCATCGAGGTCAACCCGAGGGCCAGCCGCACAGTGCCTTTTATCTCTAAAGTGACCGGCGTGCCGATGGTCAAGGTAGCCACCGGCGTGATGCTGGGCCGGAGCCTGAAAGACCAGGGGTACAAGAGCGGCCTGTGGCCAGTCAAGAACCTGGTGGCGGTCAAAGCGCCGGTGTTCAGCATGTCCAAGCTGGCGGGCGTGGATACCTACCTCGGGCCGGAAATGAAATCCACCGGCGAGGTTATGGGCATCGATTATACTTTCAAAGCGGCGCTGTCCAAAGCCGTTGTGGCGGCGGGGCTTTCTTTTACGCCGGGGAGCGGCATCCTTTTCAGCATCGCCGACCGGGATAAGGCGGAGGCGCTGCCGATTATCAGAAAGCTGGCGGAGGCCGGCACCAAGCTCTACGCCACCGAGGGCACCGCCTCCATGATACAGGCGGCGGGCCTGCCGGTGAAGATAACCAGCAAGAAACTGGATGAGGGGCACCCGAATATCATCGACCTGATTATCGACGGCACCATCAGCGGGGTGGTCAATACCACGACGGGCGGGCACGCGCCCTTCCGGGACGGCTTTTACATCCGCCGCGCCGCCGCGGAGAAACGCATCCCCTGCTTTACCTCGCTGGATACGATACGCGCCGCCGCGGAAGCCATCGACCAGAGCGCGTTATCCTGCACCGTCCAGCCGCTGCCGGACTACCGGAACAAGAAGGCGGGGTAACTTAAACAAATCCCTCCTTTTTTCAAAGTGGGAAACGGGTAAGGGTGATACTTGACCTCACCCTCTCTTATCCCCCTCTCCGCTAGCAGAGAGGGGGAAGATGATTCTTTATTCCCCATGATTTTTGCGGGGTGTGCTATAATCCTTTTGTTATTATGTCATTCCAGCGAAGGCTGGAATCCAGCATGAAGGATAATGATACTTGAATTATCATGATGGATGCTGACCTTCGTCAGCATGACAAGAGAGGATAAAGGCAAACGTAAAAACCATACCGGCGAAAGCCGGTATCCAGATATTAACGAGTGAGTGCAATTTAAAGGGCAAATGAAGCACTTTGGTAATCACTGGATGCCGTTTTGCAACGGCATGGTTTGGGGTAAAAAGTCATGAAAAGGGAAGTGGAATCCTCCCTGACCCTCCCTTTTTCAAGGGGAGGGGATAATTAATAAAAACCCCCTCTGCTCCCCCTTTACAAAAGGGGGAGACAAATACGGCAAAACTTTTGATGTCTATGCTACTATACGATAGAAGATTGAGAGACCGTTCCCGGCAGCTTAGGAATGACATGACGGCGGCTGAAGAATTCTTATGGCCTAAGCTAAAAGGAAAACAGCTAGGTTATTGGTTTTACCGCCAGAAACCTGTCGGGATATACATCGCTGATTTCTATTGTCCTCATGCCAAGCTCGTTATAGAAGTTGACGGCGGGCAGCACTTTTCCGGTGAAGGTCTTGTATATGATAAAGCAAGAAACAAATACATTGAAAGCCTGGGTCTAAGAGTATTAAGATTTACCAACACCGAGGTGCTGACAAATCTTCAGAGAGTTCTTGAGAAGATAAAAAAGGAATTGGATTAATTCTCCCTCCTGTCCCTCCTTGCCAAGGAAGGAGGAAGATAGAACAAACCCAGAGCAGGTATGACCTGCACAATCATCCTCTCCCCTTGGTAAGGGGAGAGTGAGAGAGGGAATTAGTGAGGTGAAACAAAGATGGAGAAAAAAGAAGCTGAAAAACAGAAATGTATTAGTGAATTGAAAATTTTCTATAAAAAGCTTAGAAGCTATCAAAACCGCCAGAATCGACGTAATAAAGGCGATAAAAGTGAAGCAAAAGATAGAAGTCTAAATGCACTTCGTTTGGAACTTCAACGTGAATACGGTCGTCTTGGTAACATCTTTTGTGAACAATATGATAGCGCAATTATTCCTTATTCTGAGGATAGCCGAATAGTTTTTAATGCTGCTCTAGGCTCACTCAACATGGATAGCAACGCATTCATTGGACTAGATGTCGCAATAAATATAGTCAATACAGCTATTGGCAAGCTGGAATCTTCATCTCAGAATGAACCAATTCAAAAGGAAAAGGTTAAATTACCTGTTCAACTCTTTGATACAATGCAATTACACCCCAAAGTAATTGAGGTAAGTGAGAATCTCTTTAAAACGGGCAACTACCCTCAAGCAGTTACAGAAGCATTCAAAACGGTTAATAACCACGTTAAAAATATTACAGGTTTGACACTAGACGGTACGCCCTTAATGGAAAAAGTATTCAATGAAAAAAAACCTATTCTTAAAGTTAATGAACTTCTGACAACATCTGATAAAAATGAACAATCTGGTTTTAAGCACATTTTTATGGGCTGCCAATTGGGAATAAGAAATCTTGGTGCTCATGAAAATGTAAAACAAGGAGACCCGAAGATAGCATTGGAATATTTATGCTTGGCTAGTCTTCTATTACGAAGAATTGATAATAGCAAATTCGTCAAGCTGAATATCGATAAATAACCCTCCCCAATATGCTATACTTTTATTAAACTATGCACCAGCTAAAAGCGCCCATCGTCAACGCCATAGAGGCCGTCAACGGCATTTACTATTTCCGGCTGGAGGCCCCGCAAATCGCTAAAGAGGCCCGGCCGGGGCAGTTCGTCATGGTCAAGTGTGGCCAAGACACCATCCTGCCCCGCCCCTTCAGCATCCACAGCGCGGAGGGCGCCCAGATAGCCCTGCTCATCGGGGTGGTGGGCAAAGGCACGGCATGGCTCGCCCAGAGGAAAAAGGGCGATACACTGGACATCTTCGGGCCGCTGGGCAACGGCTACACAATAGACGAAAAAGCCAATAACATCCTGCTGGTAGCGGGGGGGCTGGGCATCGCGCCGCTGCGCTTCCTGGCGGAAAAGGCCGCCGGGGAGGGGAAAACCGCCGTCATCCTCAACGGCGCCCGGAATGTCGATTGCCTGGTGCCGGTCACCACACCGCAAAGCTTGTTTGATAAAGGCGTCCTGCCGGAGGCCATCCAGTGCGTCAACGCCACGGAGGACGGTAGCGAGGGGTTCAAAGGTCTGGCCACCCAGCTTATCCCCCACTACCTTAAAGACATCCAGCAGGTGTTTGCCTGCGGGCCGATGTCCATGTACAAAACGATGTCGCAGATGGAAGTCCTCAAAAACAAACCCGTACAGCTTTCCCTGGAGATAATGATGGGCTGCGGCACCGGCGTGTGCTACGGCTGCACGATTAAGACAAAAAGCGGTTTAAAACAGGTCTGCAAAGACGGGCCGGTGTTTAACATGGACGAGGTGGAGTTTTAACTCAAATCTCAAAAGCTTGCCCCGTACCTGATACGGGGTCAAAACTACATCTTAAAAGTGAAATCTGAACTTACTCCCTGGTCCCTGCATCCTTCTCCATGAATGGTGACAAAACCCCGTTTACAATCTTCCCTCACTACTTTTATAATGTTAATTGCCCGCCGTGAAACGCGGACTTTTAACTGCTAAACATAAAACAAATCAATTCCACCCGTGCCTGGTTTAACATAATACAAATAAAATCAATTCAGCTTCACCCCAAAGCTAAAGAGATGTAAAAATAATTTTTAAAAACAATTCTTTTAACAAAAAAATAGCTGCCCAACCACCGGTCTTTATACCATGAGTCGCCTTTGACAACAATCTCGTTCCAGTCTTATAATAAAAAAGGACAGAATCTCAAAAAGAGGTGATAAATATGGCAAACGTAGTCGGCAAAAGATACCGCTGCACGAAGTGCGGCGCCGAAGTAATTATCACCAAGGCGGGCGCCGGCACCATCATCTGCTGCGGCCAGCCCATGGAAATCAAGCAATAAAAAACTGCAGGAGGCACGAAAATGGCAAGCCAGCTAGGAAAAAGATACAAGTGTGCCAAGTGCGGCACGGAAGCTCTCTGCACCAAAGCCGGCGTGGGCAAACTGGAATGCTGCGGCGAAGAAATGAAGACGCAGGAAGCTAAACCCATCCCCTCCTCCGACTAATCACCCAATCAGCAGACCAATAGATAAACCCGGCGCCTGAAACAGGCGCCGGGCACACTTTTCTTATTTCAATCGCACGGCCGGTTACGCGGCTTTTTCTGTTGCTTTAGCTTTTGTCTGGGCCGGGCCCTTATTCAGCTTTTTCATCAACCGTGATTTTCTGCGGGCCGTGTTGTTGCCGTGGAATATCTTTTTCTCCGCCGCCTTATCCAGCGCGGTTACCGCCGCGGTTACGGCTTTTTTAGCTTCATCCATCTTGCCATCGGCGATTAATTTTTCCGCTTTAGCGATATCCGTTTTCACCTGGCTGCGTATGGATTTGTTGCGGCTCTGCCTTCTGCCGGACGCGCGGGCGACCTTCTGTGCTGATTTGCTACCCAAGATTTACCTCCGTTTATTTTTTAATCGAGCCGATATCCTCGGATTTCTTCGCGGGAGACGGGGAATCGGCGGGGTTCTGCTTCAATGGTTCATCACCGATACGGCCGACGCTGACAACGCTTTTCACAGCATCTATTTTCTTCAAGACTTCACTTAATTGCGCCAGCCCTTTTATCTCCAGTGTTAAGTATATCGTAACTCTTTGATGGACGCCATTGGCAAGGTTCATCGAGGTGATGTTGACCCTGTCCTCGGCGATGGCCGTGCTGATATCACGCATCAGACCGACCCTGTCCCAGGCGTCCACCTGTATCTTGACCGGATAAAGATGGTCGCTCTGACCCCATTCTACAGGAATCAGCCGTTCTTTTTCATCCTCATTAATAACATTACCACAATCCTGCCGGTGAATGGTAACGCCGCGGCTCCGCGTAATGTAACCTACAATTTTATCGCCGGGTAGAGGGTGGCAGCACTGGGCAAGATTGGTCATCAGGTCTCCGACGCCGAGCACCTGCACCGATGACGGCGCTGTTTTGGGCGCGGCGGTGGGGCCCGTCACCTGCTGGGTCTTTTCCTCCTGCGCCGCCAGTTTCAGGACAATCTGGTGGGAAGTGATATTGCCGTTACCCACCGCCACCAGAAAATCTTCCTGATTGGTATAATTGAACAAAGCAGCCAGGGCCTGGCGCTCCGTCTGTATGCCGAGTCGGCGCAGTTCTTTATCCAGTATCTGCTTGCCGCGCTCAATGCTTTCGGCTTTTTCACGCTTGTTGAACCACTGCCTTATCTTGGCTTTAGCATGTGAGGTATTGACAAAACCCAGATTGGGATTTAGCCAATCAAGGCTGGGCCCGCGCGGCGCCTTGGAAGAAACGATTTCCACGACATCGCCGTTCTTGAGCTGATAGCTAAGGGAGACCAGCTTGCCGTTGATTTTAGCGCCGATACAGCGGTTCCCCAGGTCCGTATGCAGTCGGTAGGCAAAATCGAGGGGGGTGGAGCCGCGGGGGAGGTCTTTGATTTCCCCTTTAGGAGTATAAACGAATACCTGGTCGATGAGAATATCGGTCTTGACCGATTCCAAAAACTCTTCGGCGCCGCTCAACTCGCGGTGCCATTCGATAAGCTGGCGGAGCCAGGCCACGCGGTCTTCAAACTGGAGGTCTTTCTTATCGCCTTCTTTATAGCGCCAGTGGGCGGCCACGCCGTATTCGGCGACATGATGCATCTCGCGGGTGCGGATTTGTATCTCCAGGGGGGTGGTGCCGAGGCACATGACGGCGGTGTGCAGCGCCTGGTAGCCGTTGGGCTTGGGGTTGGCGATGTAATCATCGAAAGCGTCCGAAAGCGGATGCCACAAACTGTGGATGACCCCGACGGCGCTATAGCATTCTTGCACGTCCTCGACAATCACCCTTAACGCCAGCAGGTCATATATCTCATCGAAGTGCTTGCCGATTTTTTCATATCTCTCCATTTTCTGATGGATGCTGTAAATATGCTTGGGGCGGCCGGATATTTCCGCCGCCAGCCCCACGCTATCAAACTCTTTTTTCAGCAACTCGATAGCCCGGGTGATGAATTTTTCCCGCTGCGCCCGCCGCAGGTCGACCAGCCGGGCAATCCGCTGGTATTCCACGGGCTGCAGATAGCGGAAAGAGAGGTCTTCCAGCTGCCATTTAAGTTCCCAGATGCCCAAACGATGCGCCAGCGGCGCGAATATTTCCAGCGTCTCCTGGGCATTTTTAATCTGCCGTTCCCTGGGGAGGGCATCCAGCGTGCGCATGTTGTGCAGGCGGTCGGCCAGCTTGATAAAGACCACCCGAAGGTCCTCCGCCATCGCCACCAGCATTTTCCGCAGGTTTTCCGCCTGGGTGGGGTTTACGGCGGCGCTCGTAGTGGTCAGCGGCACCTTACCCAGTTTGGTAATGCCGTCGACGAGCTTGGCTATTTCCTTCCCGAACTTCGCCTCGATATCCGCCACCGGAATACCGGTATCTTCCGGGATATCATGGAGCAAGGCCGCCATCAGGGAACTGGCATCAAGCTGCAATTCGGCCAAAATATAGGCGGTCTGGAGGGGATGTTCCATAAAGGGGTCGCCGGAAAGCCGCACCTGTCCCTTGTGTTTTTCAGAAGCATACTTGTATGCTTCTTCCAACATGGGCAGCTTTTCCGGCGGAAGATACTCTTTGGCTTTTTCCAGCAGTTTGCTAAATTCCATTACCAGCCCACCACTACCGTTTCAGCGCTCTTCTTACCTATTTATAGGCGAGTTATTATTTAAGTATATCCCAAATATACGCATGTGTAAACGATATCAGGGGATACCGGCCGGTCATGCGGCAGCTACCTGGTAGCGTACTGGGCGGAAAGCAAAGCATCGATAAAGATAATAGGCTTTGCCACTTTTTTGAAATTCATAGGCCCATGTATCATCCCGATGGGCACGTGGACGGTGGTGGGGACATTAATAATATGTGTTTCTACCTCTTCCCCCAGGGAGAACTCCACTTCCGCCTTGAACTCTTTGATGTTGGACAGGTCCGCCCCGAAGAAAAAATAGAACTGCTCAAAGTCGTGGGCGTGGGGTTCTTTGACCAGAATGCCCGGCTCGGTGATATAATGCACCCTTAAAGAAAATTCAGCTCCGTTAAACTCTTTAGCGCCGTTAGCGACAATTACCGGGAAAAACCCGCCCCGGGTAACAATCGGCTCTTTCACGAAAAACTTATCATATTTATTGCCGGCCATCTGCGGATATCCTCCTTTTGTTTTACCGGTTGATGATTTTACATTATCTTACTACTTAAACATACTTATAGAAAGGCCGGCATTTAACTTTTAGGCATCTTTGACTTATAATGTATCCAGTTTAAGAAAAAATATTGTTATTCCGATGCTAGCAAGAGACCCCACCCAGAACCGAGATTCTTCGCTTCGCTCAGAATGACAACGGAGAAGGACAAAGTGTACCAGGCAGCCCGCGGCACCCAGGATATTCTCCCCCCAGAGCAGCCTTACTGGCGTTACCTGGAAAAAGCGATTGCGGAGATTACCCGCCTCTACGGCTACCAGCGTATCGACACACCTACCTTTGAAGAGACATCCCTTTTCACCCGGAGCGTGGGGGAGGGCACGGACATCGTCGATAAGGAGATGTATACCTTCGATGATAAGGGCGGGAAAAGCATGACCCTCCGTCCGGAAGGGACGGCGCCGGTCTGCCGCGCCTATGTACAGCACGGCATGTCCAGCCTTCCCCAGCCGGTAAAGCTTTATTACATAGCCTCCTTCTTCCGTTACGATAGGCCCCAGGCGGGGCGGCTGCGCGAGTATCACCAGTTCGGGTACGAAGTATTCGGCGATGACGACCCGGCGCTGGACGCCGAGGTCATCGATATGGCATGGAATTTTTATAAATCCATCGGCCTGGAGAAAATAAACCTCCAGTTGAACAGCATCGGCTGTAAAGCCTGCCGGCCGCAGTAC
>DAOUGB010000043.1:0-4187 GCA_034429595.1 Dehalococcoidales bacterium | reverse complement strand
GCGTGGATTGAAACACCGATCAGGTGGTTAATGGATTAGACGCTCCTGTCGCGCCCCCCGCGGGCGCGTGGATTGAAACCCAGCTAGCGTTTTATCGGCAGTAAAATATCCCCGTCGCGCCCCCCGCGGGCGCGTGGATTGAAACACGGAGGCACGCCCGTATAATGCCGCCGCTGAACGTCGCGCCCCCCGCGGGCGCGTGGATTGAAACGGAAAAGCAAAAACGGGAAGGAAAGCAGTTGTCGTCGCGCCCCCCGCGGGCGCGTGGATTGAAACCTCCTGTCCCTGGGCGTGCCGGATAAGCAGATCGCGTCGCGCCCCCCGCGGGCGCGTGGATTGAAACGGCGAACTGCACCGGCGCCAGACCCTTAACCGCCGTCGCGCCCCCCGCGGGCGCGTGGAGTGAAACGGGAAAATGGGATTCAACAAACGATGCTCTGTATGTCGCGCCCCCCGCGGGCGCGTGGATTGAAACCAGCCTGTTAAAGTTTCCGTGGCCGTTTCAACGTGTCACGCCCCCCGCGGGCGCGTGGATTGAAACTCGGCACTCCTGCGACAAAGCCGAACCCATATGTTCCGGGTCGCGCCCCCCGCGGGCGCGTGGATTGAAACTTCTCATCCCGTACCATTCATCCATTGTGATGTGTCGCGCCCCCCGCGGGCGCGTGGATTGAAACTGGATAAAATCGGCGCGCTGCTTGTCCGTGGTGAGCGTCGCGCCCCCCGCGGGCGCGTGGATTGAAACAAGCTGGCAGTCCGGCACTAGGGGCAGGTGATGCCGTCGCGCCCCCCGCGGGCGCGTGGATTGAAACTGTTCTGGATTCCACGGTCAAACCGGGGAATGACATGTCGCGCCCCCCCCGCGGGCGCTCGACGTTCAGCAACGCTATCCACTATCTGCCATTCACAATTCACAATTCACAATTCACAATTCACTATTTACTATTTACAATTCACTATTCACTATTTACTATCTACTATCAACTACTTACCATCCACAATTTACCCAAAAAAGTCACTCCCTCCGCGGATTTGGATTGAAACGTAAAATCGTGCCGGTTCTGCGGACAGGGGATGCAGGGATTGAACTTTTTTGCTATAATGCAAACTTAAATTGGCATATCAAGGAGGAGAAAACAGAGTGGGTAAAGTTAAAGTTATCTCAGCGAAAGAAGCCGCAAGACTGATTAAGGACGGCGACACACTGGGGATTCAGGGAATTATCACGGCATCTACGCCGGTAGACCTTATGGAGGCGGTCAGAGACCTGTATTTGGAAACACAATCGCCCAAGGGCATTACCGTTTTTCACGTATCCGGAATCGGCGACAGCAACGAAGGCGGCATGAACATGTTTGCTTACGAGGGCCTTATCGGCAAGCTCATCTGCGGTCATATCGGAACTTCGCCGAAACTTTTCCCTTTGATCAGTGCGAACAAATTTCCGACCTTTGTTGTCCCACAAGGTGTACTGACGCAGCTTACCCGCGCGATTGGCGCCAAAAGACCGGGTGTCGTCACCAGCGTCGGTTTGAAGACATTCGCCGATCCCCGGGTGGAAGGCTGCCGGGCCAATAAAGCGGCGATGGAGCTTGCAGAAGATGCGGGCATCGTCGAAGTCCTGAAAATAAAAGATAAAGATTATCTTCTGTACAAATCTTTTCCGGTCAATGTCTGTTTCATCAAAGCGACCACAGCCGACGTCAACGGAAATCTGTCGATAGAAAAGGAAGCCGTCCGGCTGAGTTCGCTCGAATTAGCCCTGGCGACGAAAAACAGCGGCGGAATCGTGATCGCCCAGGTGGAAAGGCTGACGGATGCGCACACGATCAAACCGCACCACGTTGTCGTACCGGGAGTTCTCGTCGACTATGTTGTTATAGCCAGCGAGGTCGGCCGCAGGCAGTTTTTTGCCGTACCCGAGTTCCATCCGGAATGGTGCGGCGAGACAAGGATTCCGCTTGATCATATCCCGCCTGCCAAACTGTCCGAAAGAAAGATTTGCGGGCGGCGGGCCGCCCTGGAGCTTAAGGCGGGTGACGTGGTTAACCTGGGGATAGGCATGCCGGAGGCGGTGGCGGCTGTGGCCGCAGAGGAAGGGTTGTCGTCCAAGATCACCCTGACTGTCGAAGCCGGCTCCTTTGGCGGCGTCCCGGAAAGCGGCCTGGCGATAACGGCTTCTACCAATGTCGAGTCGATAATCTCCCATGCGGACATGTTTATCTTTTACGATGGCGGCGGCATTGATCTTGCCGTTCTTGGTGCTGCCGAGATCGACAAGCAGGGCAATGTCAACGTCAGTAAATTTGACGGCCGGACGGTAGGACCGGGAGGATTCGTGAATATTACTCAGAGTACCCACAAAATTGTCTTCGTCTGTTCGTTTATGGCTGGAAAAACAACGCTGGAGATAAAAAACGGGCAACTGATCATTCTTAAAGAAGGGAAGGCGTCGAAATTCGTGGACAAGGTTGAACAAATTACTTTCAGCGGTGAGTACGCCAACGATACCGGAAAGGATATCCTCTATGTGACGGAAAGGGCGGTGTTCCGGCTGACACCCGACGGCGTGGAGTTGATCGAAATCGCCCCCGGCGTCGATCTGGAGAAAGATGTTCTATCCCGGATGGCCTTCAAGCCGCTCATATCAAAGCAGCTAAAAAAAATGGATCCGCGGATATTTACCGATGCCCGGATGAAACTGACTTTCCATTTCTAATAAAATTTCAATGAGGTTGCGGATGTTATGGTGAAGTCTGCCAGAAGCCGTTGTTGTTTACAAACTTCATCAACTCCCGCCTGATGGTTTCGTACAAGTCGGGCAGCCAGGAAGGACGGGAGGGCAGATTGCGAACGGGGCCAAACTTGCGCATATCACTGGGTGTGATGATTACTTTTACATCGTCTAAGCCTGTTTTGGCGACAAGCACAAATAGCTCCTCAATAGCCACGTCGCCGATTGCAATGCACCCGTGGGATTTGTCTTTTCCGTGAATATGTATGTTGCCCCCCAGATTCGATCTTCGATCTCTGCGCGCCTGCCGGAGATCGTAATCGTTGGGGTAATTGATTTTCATGGACAGGTAGAACCTGCTTGCCGGATTAAGAGCAGTTATTCGATAGATACCCTCTGGAACCTGGCGGTCTCCTTCCCGCAGTTTTGGCCCCGACCAGCCGCTCGTGAAAAGAATGTCATAGGTGTGGATATGTTTCCACTCTCCTTTCTGTTCCGCCCAGAGCTCCAGCTCCAGGACATCTTTCACAACGATGAAACAAATCTGCTTTGGAGGGTAGGGTACACCGGCGCGCTGGAAATGTGGTTTTATGCGGGCCTCGGCTTTTAGACCTATCCGTTCGATCACTCTCCTGACGCCCGGATCTTCGTAAGGCAGGGTGTCCGATGAGTTCGAAAATGCGACGCCGTGAAAGTACGGAAGAACAATTAAAAATAGACAGGAGGCAACAACGACGGTGAGAAGGTTGCCAAAGCTTTTGTATGCCATATTATTTGTATCTGCTTAAAAAAATGTTTTCATTCCTTGCAAATTTGCGGGCCCGACATTATTAATGCCGGAGGTATTTAAAAATTAAAAATGAAGAAAGGTCATCGCAAGTAAAATGATCGGCTTTTATAAATCTTTTTTTCAATTTCTCACAAGAACATTTTTTCTGTTTTTGTTGTTCGCCCTGATCTTTCCGGCATCCGGGGCAAGTGCGAAGATTTTTCCCTTATCACCGAGTACAAGGCTCGTGGGAGCCGTCAGCACCTACACGGTGAAAGAGGGAGAGTCTCTTATTGAGATCGCCCGAAAATTTGATCTTGGGTATAATGCGATTATCCAGGCCAATCCCGGTATTGATCCCTTCGTGCCGGGAGATGGGATAAGTGTTACTATTCCATCCCGCTGGATACTGCCTTCCGTAGAATCTCAGACGGGAATAGTCATTAATCTTTCCGAGTTCAGACTCTATTATTTTTTTGGAAAAGCTGATGCGAGATTTGTGCAGACATTTCCCGTGGGCATCGGCAGTGAAGGGCATGAAACTCCCCTTGGAGTATTTAAGATAATTGAAAAAACTGCTAATCCCGCCTGGTATGTTCCCAAATCAATCCAGTTGGAAAATCCCGCCCTGCCCAAGGTGGTTCCTCCGGGGCCCGACAATCCGCTGGGCACGCATGCTTTGAG
>DAOUGB010000042.1:0-32815 GCA_034429595.1 Dehalococcoidales bacterium | reverse complement strand
GACTATAATATGAACACTTTTGATACAAGGCTCATCGAGGGAGAGGAATGACGGGCGAGAATAATTTATCCGGAGAGGCCATGATGAAAACCATTTTAATTACCGGGGGGGCGCGGAGCGGGAAAAGCACGCTGGCGCAGGAGCTGGGGAAAAAGGCGGAGGGGGATATCCTTTTCGTGGCGACGGCGGAGGCCGGCGACCCGGAGATGCAGCGCCGTATCCGGGCGCATAAAAAATCCCGCCCGGCTAACTGGAAAACGCTGGAAGTACAGACACATATAGGAAACCAGCTATTAAAAGAAATCGGTAATGCCCGCACGGTGATAATCGACGATATTACCTTGCTGGTGATGAACGTCTTTACCGCCTGCGGGGAAAATTCCGGCGCCGCCGTGTTGGAAAAAGCCGTGACCGCGGAAATACAGGAACTCATCGAGGGGATGAAGCAATGCAAAGCGGATTTCATCATCGTGACGAACGAGGTGGGGCTGGGTATCATACCGGCGGACATCATGAGCCGCCAGTACCGCGACCTGCTCGGCAAAGCCAACCGGATGCTGGCGGAACATGCGGATGAGGTCTACTTCATGGTGGCGGGAATACCGATGGTGGTGAAGAGGGGAAAATAAGCACCAATGTAAAATATCCAATACTCCTCCCTTTTCCCCCACCGATATTTATTGGCCGTATTTGTAGTATTCCCTCACCTTTTCACCTTATTGACAGTACGTACGCAGTAGTGTAATATTGTACTCATTAAATGCCTTGTTTGTTCGTAACGGGCGATTAAAAAGGGGGAATTACATGCCTTATTACATGATGTTAACGAAGCTGACGGATGCGGGGAGAAAAACCCTGATGCGCAATCCCGGCCGACTCTGGGAAGTGAACAAGGAAGTCGAAGACATGGGCGCCAAGGTGATTTCACAGTACGCGCTGCTGGGCGAATATGACTTTGTCAATATTATCGAAGCGCCTAATAATACCGTCGTTGCCAGGGTAGCCTCCGCATTGGGTTCCCGGGGAACGCTGGAGCCTTACACCGTAGCCGCCATTACTATCGAAGACCTGGTAAAAGAAATCCAGATGGCCAAGGCGATAAACGAATAATATACCAGCCCGTAAAATAATAGTATAATAAGACCACACCCGTGAAAAATCGGCGATATCATGATTTCCGGGTGTGGTAGTGTTTTTTAAAGAGACAGGTTAAGTAGAACCATGGCTGCAGCGTTAAAGTCCCTGAAGTGGTACCGTGATTTGGCCGATAAAAAGGGGCGCATAGCGCACGGCGTCTTCCTCGTCGAAGGGGAAAAAGCCATCAGCCAGATTGCCGCGGTGCGCCCTGATGAAATCACGGAGATTTTATCCGTCGCGGAGCCGCCAGCCCTTTTCCGCCGCTATCCCATGCGCACCATCAGTGAAAGCCAGTTCCGCTATATCAGCTCCGCGCAAACACCGCAGGGCATTGCCGCCGTCGTCCGTCTGCCGGAGGATAGCTATGCCGCCGCCCTGCCCGCCGCTGCCGGCAGCCGGATTCTTTTACTGGAAGATATCCAGGACCCCGGCAATGCCGGCACGCTTATCCGCACCGCCGCCGCTTTTGATTTTTCCGGCGTGGTGCTGACGGAAAACAGCGCCGACCCCTTTGCTCCCAAATGCGTCCAGGCCGCCGCCGGGACGGTACTGTCTCTCTGGATGAGAAGAACGGCGCGGTACCTGGAATTAGTGAAGTCTTTAAAGCAGTCCGGTTATGCTATCATCGCCGCCGATGTCAGGGGCTCTGCCAAGCCGGAAATACTCTCCGGTCAAAAGAAACTGGCGCTGGCGCTGGGCAATGAAGCCGCCGGTCTTTCCCAAAAATTGCTTTCTTTAGCGGATTACCGCGTGCGCATTCCCACCCCGCCGGAAAAAGCGGAAAGCCTTAACGTGGCCGCCTGCGGCGCGATACTGATGTATTTGAGCAGGTAAAAATCATTTCCGGAAAGGCCATTCAATACGAAGTATCCACCCCAGTACTGATACTGCAATATGTGATAATCCACTGATGAGGAAGACACTCTCAGCAATATAATAGGGCAATAGCCGAGAGAAATCCCAATCAATATAGTGCATATTAGCTAGTCCCCAGCCGGCATATAAGGCCATTAGTATTCCACCCAACCACGGTACTGACCAAGCTAGAATTACAGCTAAAATCCCTAAAAATATGAACCACAATGAGGGAATCCAGATGAACACTACGCTCAATGCCAGTATTATTGTGCAGAAAGCTAAAATTCTGGCTATTAAACGCAGCCAGTATCTGACCTTTTTTATTCTGTAGTAGGTGTTCGTTTCCATACAGTCCATGCTTTTTGCGCGTTAATCATATCATAACTATATTGAAAAAAGAAACGCCCCGGATTCCTCCGGAGCGCTCTTGCTTTTAACTGTCAGCTTTTAACTGTCAACTGTCAACTGTTAACTATTGACTTCTTACTTATCCATGCCGCGCTGCAGGCCGCGCAGGTAAGACATTTCCCCCAGGTGCTGGGAGGCATGGCCGACAATCATGGAATAAATCCCCGCCGCCGGTATTTCGCCGCCCCAGGGCATTTTAAGCATTACATCAAGATCGGCGGCTTTAAGTTTCCTCACTTTAGCCAGCGTCTGTTTGCGTACGGCGGCGCCATAAGCCAGGATTTTGGCCAGTTTGGGCACGCAGAAGGCATTGACCTGTTCGGCGGTGTAATGCGCGCCGGCCTCTTTAACATCCAGCCCCATCCTGGCATACCACTTGCCGGTTTCCCAGAGCGTCGGGGTCTTGTCCATATGCATGAAAGAGTCCTCGGCTTTGTAGACATGGAAGAGAATCAGCCCGATGGAGTTACAGCCGCAGGCGGGCTGCCACTCGATTTCTTTCTGCGTCAAGCCGTCGGTCACCCTCTTAAAATTCCTGTCCAGCCCTTCTATTTCCATGCGTATGTATGCTTTTACGTCCATTTTTTACCTCCTCTTTTAATGATTATCCTGTATTATATGGCCTTCCCGATATATCGTCAACAAATTTCAACATATTTACCCAGTGTTGAGGCAACGGTTTTTAGCTGCCCGGTCCGTTATTTGTTTTTTTAAAAATTTTTTATACCATTTTAGCTTTGAGCTGAAGCTGAATTGATTTTATTTGTTTTATGTTAAACCGGAAGCTATTTGAAGCTGGTTTGTTTTATGTTAAACCAGCTTTCCGACCTTTTCTCCCCATCTCATCCTCCCCATTTTATTCACCTTCACCTTATCTTCCTTGCCCGTCAAGGGAGCGTTGTATCAAAAGTGTTCATACTATAGTCATTCTGACCCCGATTTGCATCGGGGGAAGAATCCGCAGCTACTTTGCCGGGCACGGATTCTTCGTCGTTTCACTCCTCAAAATGACTTTTGATACAAAGCCCGTCAAGGGAGAGGGAGGCACTAGATAATATCGTCAAGGTTGAGCCGGCGGCAGCCTTTACGCCGCGCAAGCAAGTATAACGCATCGAGGGAGAACATGTAAACAGGATTTTGTCATTACCGCCTCTCATTGTGTCCCGGCGGGCAAGGTTATATTATATAAAGACATATCGATTTGCAGAGATGAGGCTCATGATGAAATACGATTTCGACCAGGTACACTCCCGCGCCAACACGAATTGCGCCAAGTGGGATGCTGTTAAGGCCATGTTCGGCAGCGATGAGGTTATTCCCATGTGGGTGGCGGATATGGACTTTCCCGCCGCCCGGCCCATCGTGGAGGCGCTGAAAAAGCGCGCCGCCCATCCTTTCTACGGCTATACGATGACTTCGCCGGGACTGTTAAAGGCCATCGTCAGCCGAGTAAAGCGAAAGTACGGCTGGAGCATCAAACCGGAGTGGATTGTTTTTACCCCCGGCGTCGTTACCGCCCTGACCGCTGCGGTCAAAGCTTTAACCCACCCCGGCGATGAAATAATTTTGCAGGAGCCCGTTTATTATCCGTTCTTCTCCGCCGTCAAATCCAACGGCTGCCATGTCAGCACCAACCAGTTGAAATTCTCCCGGGGACGTTACGCAATGGACTTTAAAGACCTCGAAGGCAAGTTTGAAAACAAGTCCGGTATGCAAAGGGGCGCGAGCCGCGCCCGGGCGGTTATCCTGTGTAATCCCCACAATCCCATCGGGCGGCTGTGGGGACGGGAGGACTTAATTAAACTGGGGGAAATCGTCATCGGGCACGGGGCAACCGTTATCTCCGATGAAATCCACTGCGAGCTGCTCTTTAAGGGTTACAAACATACACCCTTCGGCGCCATTTCCAAAGACTTCGAACGGCATTCCATCGTCTGCATGGCGCCCAGCAAGACCTTCAACCTGGCGGGGTTGAGCGCTTCATCCATCATCATACCGGATAAAAAGCTCCGCGACGCCTTTAACGAGGCCAATCCGGTGCACGGCCTGAACCTCTTCGGGCTGGCGGCTATGGAGGCCGCCTACCGTTATGGCGACGAGTGGCTGGAGCAACTGCTCGACTACTTGCAGGGCAACCTGGACTTTGCGCTGGCTTACTTTAAAGAAAGAATCCCCGCCATCAAAGCCATCAAGCCGCAGGGCACCTACCTGCTCTGGCTGGACTGCCGCGCTTTAAAGCTGGATGATAAAGCCTTGAGCGACTTCATGAAAACCCGGGCTAAAGTGGGGCTGGACGACGGCTTTATGTTCGGGCAGGGCGGTTCCGGCTTCGAGCGGATGAATATAGCCTGCCCCCGCTCGATACTGCAGGAAGCTTTAGAGAGAATTGAGAAAGCGGTTAGGGGGCTTTAGTCCTATTGTCATTCCGATGAAGGTCAGAATCCATTTCCATATCTCTCTTCCTTGAGAGAAAATTATTGTATTATAAAAAAAACCTCAATCCCCCTTTGCGGGTGTTGTATCAAATGTCATTCTGAGGAGTGAAACGACGAAGAATCCGTGCCTGGCAAAGTAGCTACGGATTCTTCCCCCGATTTGCATCGGGGTCAGAATGACTATAATATGAACACTTTTGATACAAGGCTCCCTTGACGAAATGGGGAAGAGATTTACCTCTCCCTTTGGCAAAGGGAGATAGTGAGGGTTTTTGAATAGAGATTCCAGCTCCCCGTATCGTGGTGCGGGTTCGCCCTGAACGCGGCCGGCCCCGCCGGAATGACAACTGCTACCTTACCTTTAAGCGCCTTGCCGTTTCTTTAGTAAAGAAGAACGGTATCAGCGCCGCCGCGCCGCACGCCGCCCAGAAGATGAAAGGCCACTGCTGGCCGTAAGCTTCCAGACCGTTGCCGATAGGCGGGGAGATAACGCTGCCCAGCTGCGCGATAGTGAAAACCACCCCGATGGCCGTCCCGGAGTATTTGTGCCCTACACCTTCTGTTTCCAGCAGCATGGTGGTAAGTATCGCCATAAAGCCGTCCATGAAAAGCCCGGCAAAGCCCATCGCTATCAGCACCCCCGCGCCATCCAGGAAAGGTATCAGGCCGATGGCGATGAAAGAAGTGACCAGCCCCGTAAAGAGTATCGCTTTCCGCGAGCCCAGCTTATCGGATATGGAGGCAAAGAACACGACGAAAAGGGTGCTGCCGGCATAAAATAACGTTAAAGCCCCGTCCGCGCTGCCCACCGTCCAGCCCAGGTTCTTTAAATAAGTAGGGACATAGCCTGTTACGCCCATGATGGAAGCCGTCCGGAAAAAGAGCATCGCGCCGAGGAGCCATACCGCCTTGTTGCGGATAAGATTGAGGAATATCTCCTTTACCGGAGCTTTTCCCGCTGTATCTTCCGGCGCTTCAGTACGGGCAGGCGTCCAGCCGAATACCAGCCATAAAATACCGATGAACGCGGAAAGACCGCCGTAGAAGTGCATGGCATTGCGCCACCCGCCCAGCCACGGCGAAATCACGGTGGAGCTTATCAGCGGGCCGAGCATCAGACCAAAACCCATGCCCATCGCGCCGACGCCCTGGGCCAAGCCGAGGTTCCGGCCCTTGAACAGCATCCCTATCGTCTTGGTAACGCTGACCGGCACCATCAGCCGGATAATGCCGTTAAGGAATACCGTAAATGCCAGGGCGGAAAAGCTGCCGGATATGCCGCGCAGGGCGCCGGTTATACCCACCAGTACGCTGCATATGCCGATAAAAAGTTTCAGGTTTAAACGATCGCTCAATACACCTGCGATGATACTGACAAAGAGGCCGGCCAGGCTGGCGATGCCCCAGATAGAACCGATTTGCACCAGGTCAAGGCCGAGGTCATCCCCGATTTCTTTAAAAAGCGACGGCATGCAGGATGAAGGCAAGGCCGCGACAAAAGTACCGACGGCCGTCAAAAGCGCCAGCATAAACCAGCGGTTTTTAAGCGGAGTGGTCTCCGGCATCCGGGTTCCTTTCTGACAGGATATTTCCTCCCTGAAAATATCAAGCTCGGGAGAAAATTGGTTGCATCAATAATACCAGAGCGGCGAGGAAAAGGAAAAAAAGTTCCTACACGCGGTACTTATCTATTATCCGTTCAATTTTTCGGCGGATGTCTTGAGCCGTCTTTTCTTCTTTAGCTTCTATATTGAGTCGTAAAACAGGCTCGGTGTTGGAAGGCCGGATGTTGAACCGCCAGTCACCGGTTTCCAGAGAATAGCCATCGGTAAAGTCTTCACTGCCCGCGCCTTTGAATTGTTGGATAACGTCATCGAGCGTTGCTTTAGTATCGCGGACATTGTAGTTAAGCTCCCCTACCAGGTGATGGCCGGAAATAAAAGGGGCGCTCATTTCCGAGAGAGTGATGTTGTGCGCCGACATATATTTCATAATCAGCAGCCAGGGAATAATGCCGTTATCGCAGTAATAGCTATCACGAAAATAATAGTGGCCGCTTAACTCCCCGCCGAATAAAGCGTTCTCCGAGCGCAGGCGGTCTTTGATAAAAGCGTGCCCGGACTTGGTGACGATAGGCTGCCCCTTTGCCTCTTTTACGGCTTTGATAATCGGCCAGACGGCGCGGGGGTCAAAGATTATTTTATTGCCCTGCCCGTATTGTTCCAGCATAATTTTCGCCAGCAGGGCCGTAATATAAACTCCCGGTATAAAGTTTCCTTTATCATCAATGAACATGACACGGTCGGCATCACCATCCCACATGACGCCCATATCCGCGCGGTTCTTTAAAACCAGGTCTTCCGTTTCCCGCTGGTTTTCCGGCAGGAGGGGGTTGGGCGCACCCTTGGGGAACGAACCATCCGGCTTAAAGTTGAGGGGCACCAAATCCAATTTAAGCTGTTTCGCAATCATCTCTACCGGGGTATTGGCAAACCCGAAATTGGTATTGGCAACAATCTTGAAAGGCTTGATTGGAGTATTACCGATATAAGTAAGGACGTGTTTTACGTAATCCGCCGCAATCTCTTTTTTATAGAGCGCGCCCTTTTGCTGTTGCGGTATGTCTTTGACTTTGCCGGCCTTCAGGGCGTCTCTTATCTCGAAAAGGCCTGTATCTGAAGATATCGCGGTGGCTTTTTCCTTGACCATCTTCAGTCCGTTGTATTGCACGGGGTTGTGGGAAGCGGAAACAACGATACCGCCGCTATAGCCGTAATGGCCCACGGCGAAGTAAAGCATGTCCGTGGTGATTTTGCCCATATCATAAACAGCCACGCCGGAGTCCAGAATACCCTTAATCAGGCTTTCTTTAAGCGGCGGGGAAGAAAGGCGGACATCCATCCCGATAGCTACATTGGCCGGCTTGAAAATGTAGCAGTATGCCTTACCGATAGCATAACACGTGGCTTCATTTAATTCCGATGGGTATTCTCCCCTGATATCATACGCGCGGAAGATGGCATAATTTATACTTCCGGAATTTTTCGTTTCTTCTTTCATACGTTACCCCGCCTGATAGCATCTATAGCATTATTCTTATCCTATTCTACTATTAGGCAGAAGCAATTACTATAGCGGCGCACATGTATGAAAGGTTAAAAACGTAAATAGCTGGAGGGGAATTTGATGGATGCTCCGGGGATAAAAACCCGTTAGCTATTCGCGGGCGGCATCCCCGGGATTTGCTCTTTATTTCCGATGCGTGAACTCTGGCTGAAGTTTATTTTCCAGGTGCTGGATTCGCCGCGCTGGTTCTTAAAATAATCGATTTTTTTAACGTCTTCTTTGGCCTTTATCCCGTTCAAGGAGCGCGACCGTATATGTCCCATGCACAGCGCCTTAACGGCATCCGGGTTGAACTGCGTGCCGGCAAATTGCCCGAGCTCTTTCATGGCTTGCTGCGAAGACATCGCGCTGCGGTAAGCATGTTTTACCGTCATGCTGTCAAAAGCCTCGGCCACCGATATTATTTGCGCGTTCAGCGGTATGGACTCGCCTTTCAGTCCGCTCGGGTAGCCTTTGCCATCGAATCTTTCATGATGATAAAGGATGATTTTACCTACCGGATTGAGTGCCGGCATGCCTCTTAAGAGGTTATAGCCCATGACCGGGTGTTTACGTATTACATTCCATTCTTCAGTCGTCAGTTTTTCTTTTTTCTGCAGTATTTCCGGCGGGACGCCGAGCATACCGATATCATGCAGCGTGGCGCCGTATTCTATAATTTGCTGTTCTTCCGGCGGGAGTGAAAGTTCTTTGGCCGCGATAAGAGCATAATCGACCACCCGCCTGGCATGCTTGCATTCCGCTATCTCCCTGGCATCATTCGTTTTAACCAGTTTCAGCAGGCGGTTGCGGTAGGATAAAAGCAGACTCTCGTTCAGCTTGACATTTTCAATCGTCAGCGTCGTGCCGGCGGCCATGCCGTCCATGGTCGCCAGGTCATTTTCATTAAAATCATTCCCGTCCAGCCGGTTGAATACCTCAAGGACACCGGCCGCTTTTTCATTGATAATCAAAGGCACGCAGATGGCGGACCTCACTACGAGTCCGGCGGCTTCTTCTTTGAATCTGCCGAAACGCTTGTCTTCATCAATGGCATTGACTTTTAATGACTTCCCGGTCTGCACCACCAGGGCGGCCATGCCAAGCTCTTCCGGTGAGGATAATTTTATTACCTGCTTTCCCAGGGGGCCATCAGAAAAACGGTAGGTCGGCCCTTTGCTCTGATTTTCAAAGATTATCATGGATGACGCGGAGGCATTAAGCGCGTACCGCGCCATCTCAAGAATCGTGGAATAAACGGCCACCTGCTGTTTGACCGACCGGGTGTTACCGCAAATCTGGTTCAGCAGGTCAAGACGCGTTCTTATTATCTCCTGCTTTTTGATAACAGGAATAGCAATTTTGGGCAGCTTCTTGGGCTCGTCAACTATCGGCTGCGCCAACTTATTCTTCTGGTAAGTTTGAGTGTCATTAACGAATTGCATGTTATTCCGCGTCTTTAATACCCATTTAACTTTACGTACATATTGTCTAAATTGGATGATAAACAAACCATAAATATCTAAGGGTAAAAACAAAACACCTCGTAAAAAATGTTGCATATTGAAGCTACTTTGCATTATCCGCCACCGCTTGGTAAACTTTATCAGACATTGCTGGAGGATGAGCCATGGAAGTCAGGACAATCAACAACGGCCCGGATAAACTATCCTTAAAGGTCTTTTTCAGTGATGAAAGCGGTTTCGCGGTGGCTTCCGTCATCGTAATGGGCAAGACGGATGCCGCGCTCATCGATGCCCAGTGGACTTTAGCCAACGGGCACCGCGTGGCGGCAGAGCTACTGGAAACCGGCAAGCACCTGAAATATATCTATGTGACTCATGCCCACCCCGACCATTATTTCGGGCTGGGGCCGGTTGCCGAGGCTTTCCCGGAGGCCAAGGTCATCGCTCTCCCGGCTGTGGCCCGCACCATTAACAAGCAGATGTTCGGCAAATTAGATTACTCGAGACCCATTATCGGGCCGACGAACGTGCCGACCAAAGCGGTGAATATCGAACCTATGTCCAATAACTACTTCGAGCTGGAAGGCAAACGCATCGAGATTATTCCGGAAATCATGGGCGACCTTAAGTACAACACGGTCGTCTGGATACCCTCCATTAAAACGCTTTACGGCAGCGATGTCCTCTTTAACGAGGCGCACCCCTTCACCTGCGAAATTACCGCGGACGAGCGGCGGCAATGGATAAAAGACATCGAGCGGCTGGAGAAGATGGGGGCGGAGGTGGTCATCCCGGGGCACGAAAAACCGGGTATGCCTTTCGATAATTCGTCTTACGCCTACACCAAGAGCTACCTGAAAGCGACGGAAGAAGAACTGCCGAACCACAATACCACCGAAGCGTTCTTTTACGCGATGTCCATGCGGTACCAGGGCTCGATTCTCAACTTTTTGAGCAACGAGATGAACTCGGCGGTATTCAAGGGCAACCGGGACTGGCGCTGGCAGGACGATTAAATTAATTTAACCGTTTTCTTTATACCTAAAAGCCCCCGTCTTTTTCCGGCGGGGGCTTACTATTGATGAAGACATCAAATCAATTTCAGATGGCTTCCCACCCCAACACCCCGTTCTTTTCGCGGATATAGCCCAGGCCGGGGAACGTAAAATGGCAGGCAAAAACAAAAGTCCCCTCTTTGGCGGCTTTAGTAAGGATTTTCAGCTTGGTTTTTACCGCTGCTTCCGGCGCGACATCGAAGGCAACCAAGCACTTGGGGTCGGTGAACTCCCGCTGCGAGTGTATTATGTCCCCCACGCCAAGCAGTTTTTCCCCGCGTGACGTTATCTCGATAACAAGATTGCCCGGCGTATGCCCCGGCGCCATTATTAGTTTAATGCCGGGCAGCACTTCATAGTTATCTTTTACCAGGTCGAACCGTTGCCGGGCCGGCACAAGATTTTTCCGGGCGGGCTTGAAAAACATATTCTGCATCTCGTTATCGCCCGGCGGCTCGGTCCAGTAGTCCCATTCCTTTGCCAGGGCGATGTAGCGGGCGTTAGGGAAAATGTGATTGCCCTGTTTATCGCAGGTGCCGCAAACGTGGTCGACGTGCCCGTGGGTAAAGATAACATGGGTAATATCCCCGCACCTTATCCCCTCCCCTTCCATATTCTTCACCAGTTTTCCGGTAGCAGGCTGAAATCCGCTGCCGCAGCCGTTATCCACGAGTATCTTATGGCTGCCCGATGCGATATAGAGGCAGTTCAAGCCGTAAATTTCTCCCTCCGCATCCAGCGTGCCGTCGTTGAAAACGATGCAGCTAAATTCGCCTATATTAAAATGATGCGCCGATTCTACCATTGGCCCTTCCTCTTGCATATTCGTATTTGATTATAGCATCTGGCGTTTCCAGCGCCCCGTTTTGAAATAAACCGTATAGATTACCGCCCGGATAACGATGCCGATAACCGCCGCCCAGCGTATCCCGTAGACTCCCATATCGGTATAGCGTGAAAGGACATAAGCCAGCGCCAGCTGAACGAATACCATGGTCGCCAGGTTGGTCAGCATTTGCACCATGGTATCCCCCACCCCGTTTAAGACCAGGCTAAGCGACACCACGAGACCCCAGACCGCGTAGCTCCCTATCATGATACGCAGGAAATCAGCCCCCATTTTGATAACTTCCGGGTCTTTGGTAAAAATCCCCAGTATCGGCTCAACCCAGAAGATTACCACCAGGATGCCGGCAAAGGATATGCCAGTGGAGATAATTACCGCCAGCCAGCCGGTCTTCTCCGCTCTATCCGGACGGCCCGCCCCGAGACTTTGCCCCGCCAGCACACCCGCCGCGGTGCCCAGGCCGCTGGAAGCGTTCTGCAATAGCTGGTCTACCCTCTGCGATACGGATTGCGCGGCAACCGCGAGCGTCCCGAAGGGAGCGATAAACCACATCAAGATAAGCTCGGCAACGTTCCGCTGCATGAAAGAAAATGAGGCCGGTATGCCGATTTTTATCGTCTTCCAGATGACTTTGCCGTCAAACCGGAAATTTTTCAGGGTTACCTTGATGCGTGTCCGCCCCGTAAAGAGGATATACAGGGCGATAATTCCCCCCAGCCCCTGGGTAATAACGTTGCTTAAAGAAGCCCCGCTGACTTCCAGCCTGGGGAAAAATCCCCAGCCGTAAATGAGCGCCGGGCAGAGGATTATCTGCAGCAGGCGGTAGCCGATACTTATCAGCATGGGCTGCACCGCGTCTCCGGAGGCCTGCATAATACTCTGGGCCGCCTGCAGCATCGTCATGGTAACGATGCCGATGAGCTGGATGCGCAAATAGGCCGCCCCTTCCGCCACCACACTGGCATCCACGCCCAGCGACCGCATAAACGGCACGGACAGAAAGATACCGACCAGCGCCATCAGCAGGGAAAAAGCCAGCGCGATGACAAAAGCCTGTTGCGAAACATGGTTGGCGCCTTCTTCGTTCCTGGCGCCGATATGCCGGGCGACCAGCGCTATCGTCCCGGTAAAAAGCCCCGATACCAGCGATATCACCACCATCACGGCCAGGCCGGAAACCCCCACCCCCGCGATGGCGGAAGCCCCCAGCGCCCCGATCCATATCATATCGATAATCGGCCCGAGCGCGGTGAGCGTATTGGTAATGAGCATGGGCCAGGACAGCGACCATAAGTTGCGGGCAATGCTGCCTTCTGTCCAGTCACGCCGGGCGGCGGCTTCAGGGGAGGGGCCAGGTGTTTCTTTCATATTATATGTCTATGTTATTCTATCATTGCCGGGCTGCCATTTCACCTTGAAGCTGAAAAAGATACTATTACCAAGTTATTAAGAAAAATTAGTAAATACCTAACTATCTTCCGGTAAAATGCAAGCTGGCGGGAAATACAGGCAAGATGCTACTCTCTTAACAAATCATGCGGGTTTTTGCCATATTGCGGTAAATGCAGGAAATGTAAAGGCAACGGAAGCTGCTTGAATAAGTTACTTCCCTTAACCAGCGCCGGGCTGATGGCGCTGACGTTGCTGACCGGCGCTATTCAGGTTGCGCCGCAGGCGGCGCCGGCGTAAAGGCCAGCCGGTTCCGGGCCGTTTTGCTATTTATTTAAAGACTTGCAAACTGCGCAGGCGAACCGGTACTCCCAGCAGATATTTCCTGCGGGATTGAAAAATAAAGTCCGGAGGCCTACCCGCCCTTATATCCCAGCTCCCGCGAGATTTTCAGCGCGCAGGCCTTAACCAAGGGGGCATCAGTCTTCATTTTCTTTAAAGATAACCGCGTGGCGGGACCGAAAGTGCTGATGGCGCCCACCGCGCTGCCTTCAGCATTCTTCAGCACCGCCGCCACGCCTCTTACCCCCACATAACATTCTTCGTTATCGAACGCCACCCCGTTAGTTTTGATATCGGCCAGATGTTTTTTCATTTCATTTAAATCGGTTATCGTATTCGGAGTATATCTTTCCAGTTTATTGCTGAAATATTTCGGCAGGTCTTCTTCCGGCCATTCGGCAATCAGCGCTTTCCCCAGACTTGTCGCATGCATGGTCAGCCCGCCCCCCTCCATCGGCACCACCTTAAGCGGATGAGGCGCCAGCAAAGCCTTGCCGAGGAATACCTTCATGCCGTCCCAGACCGCCAGCTGGACAGATTCATCAATTTTTTTCTGCAGATCGGCCATGTAGGGATTGGCTATCGGCATAATGATGCTGTTCATCTTGACAATGCCGCCAAAATCGAGGAATTTTACCCCCAGGGAATATTTACCCCGCTTTTTCGATTGCCTTAAGTAACCGCATTCCATCAGCGTCGCCACCATGCGCCTGACCGTATATTTAATGATACCGGAGGCTTCAACCATCTCATCCAGGGACATTTCATTGGTCTCACCCATGAACAAATCCAGGATGCTTAATGCTCTTTTAATGACTTTCATTTTAATCTACAATTACAGATTTTGTATATTTAAAAGACAATTTTTGTATTCTGTTTATTATATCACGCTGTTCCGTTATTTGTAAAGGATAAAGCAGCCCGGTTTTTTCTGCATTAAAGAAGCACGTCTCACTTTTAACCTGTTACCCGGGGGGAATTACATGGTTGACAATCTTTGCTTAGTAGCATACACTAATAAAGCCTTAGACGTACACACCCGCTTGTGTTCTCATCGAATCTCAATCCATCTTACGATTTCCAATATAATCATCATTTGAAAGAGGGGAAATTACCATGTCTGGAATTGTTGGAATTGCACACTCACAAAGACGCAAGGAAGTCGAGCTTATGCTCGATACAATTAAACACCGGGGTCCCGCCGGTAAGGCGGTTGTGGACCTGGAGCAGGACAATGCCACGCTCGGTGTGGTCTGGACGAAGCAGCAGGCAGAATCAAAAAATCTCCTGCTTGAAAAGAAAATCGCCAGAGATAGTGCGGGGAAGTGGCATCTCGCGGAAGCACGGGTTATGGATGGCGGCATTGCGCTAAGCAGGGACAGCCTCGGCGCGGCGCCTCTCTATTACGGTTGGACCGATGACCGCGTATTTTGTTTTGCATCAGAAGTAAAGGCTTTATTAGCCGTTAGCCAACAGGTCTTTGAAGTACCCCCCGGCGCAGCTCTGGATTTGCAGCACTTTAATCCGCCATCCGCCGTAATTCAGGAAGCGCGGCTCGATGGCTCGCCGGATAAAATCGCCGCCGAACTTTTTTCCAAGCTCGATAAAGCGGTAAAGACAGGCTATGAAAACGGGGCCGAGGGCTGCTGGCTCTCGGGCGGGCTGGACTCGAGCGTTTTGTGCGCGCTTCTCCATCCTTATGTCAAAAATCTGCATACGTTCAGTGTCGGCATGAAGGGCTCTTCAGATTTATACTATGCGCAGCAGGTTGCGCAGGCGCTGGGAACAAAGCATCACGAACTGGTAGTCGATCAGGACAATCTTATAGAAATAATGCCTAAAGCCATTTATTGCCTGGAATCCTTCGATGCCCGCCTCGTCAGGTCAAGCCTGATGAATTACCTGGTCGGGGAACTGGCGGCTAAATACGTTCCCGCGGTGTTGTCCGGGGAAGCAGGGGATGAGCTTTTTGCCGGATATGATTATCTACAGGGGATGGAATTATCAGGCCTTCCCGCTGAACTGCTTGATATTCAGGCAAGGCTCCACAACACCGCCTTTCAGCGGGTCGACCGCAGTTCCGCCGGTCACGGGCTTATCGCGCATTTGCCTTTTGCTGACCCGGAAGTCGTGCAGTACGCGCGGAGGATACCGGCGAACCTCCTTATCAAGGACGGTTTGGGAAAATGGATTGTCCGCCAGGCTCTGAAAGGCAAACTGCCTGATGAAGTTCTCTGGCGCGGCAAAGCCAAGTTCTGGCAGGGCAGCGGCATTAATGAACTCTTTGTCGGGATTGCGGAAAGCCAGATTTCAGATGCCGAATTCGAGAAGGAAAAAGCGCTGCCCAACGGCTGGACTATCAGCAGCAAGGAAGAATTGCTGTACTACCGGGAATTTAAAAAACGCTTTGGAGAACTGATGACCCTTGATTGGATGGGAAGGTCAAAGTAAATTAAAAGGGGCTTAAAACAGGAGGGGCTAAAATGAAGATTAGAGACCTGATTGTTGAATCCTGCGTAATACTGGATTTAAAAGGCAAAGATAAAAATGAAGTTATCACCGAGATGGTGGAAACCCTGAAGGCGGCCGGGCGTGTCAAAGACGCGAACCAGGCTCTGAAGGATATCATGGCCCGCGAGCGGCAGGGGTCGACGGCAATGAGGGGAGGCTTCGCCATGCCCCATGCCAGTTCTACCGGCGCTACTCAACCGGTAATGGCCTTCGGGCGGTCAGCATCGGGAGTGAATTTTGACGCGGTGGATGATGAACCCAGCACACTGTTTTTTCTGCTGCTCGTCCCAGCCTTTTCCACCGACCTGCCGCTGGAAATTCTTTCCCGGTTATCTTATCTATTAACGATACCTTCGGTCTTCGAGGCTTTTACCAAAGCAAGCACGGTAGACCAGGTGTTTGCCGTGCTGGATGAATATACCCAGGATTTAGGGGATATAGAAGTCACGGAAGGCATGCCGACAGTCTGTGTGGCCGGCGCCGGCGCCGGCGGCCTGGCGATGGCCGGCCATCTTGCCTTGCTGGGATGCCCGGTGCGGCTTTACAATCGCAGCGAGCCGCGTATTGAACCGGTTCGTTATATGGGCGGTATTCAGCTTAGCGGGGTACTCACCGGTTTTGCCAGAATCCCCTTCGTAACAACGGATCCCGAACAAGCGACCGCCGGCGCCGATTTGATTATGGTGGTAGTGCCGGCTGTCGGCCACAAGGAGCTGGCAACTTTGCTGGGGCCTCATCTTACTGATGGCCAAGTCGTTCTTCTCAACCCGGGGAGAACCGGAGGCGCGATGGAGTTTGCCAATGTCCTCCGGCAAAAGAAGTTCCGCGGCCGCCCGATAATCGCCGAAGCGCAGACCCTTCTCTACGCCTGCCGGGACATGGACCCGGGGAGTGTCCAGGTCTTCAGCATTAAAAATGCCGTGCCGGTAGCCGCTCTCCCCGCCTACCTGACTCCCGATGTCCTGGCTTTAACACGCAAATCTCTGCCCTATTTTGTTGCCGGGGATAATGTCCTTAAAACCAGTATGGACAATATCGGCTCCATCTTCCATCCGGCCCTGACACTGTTCAATGCCGCCTGGATTGAGGATACCCACGGCGATTTTGAATACTACCTGGAAGGGGCCAGCCCATCGGTTACGCTTATACTGGAGGCTATGGACAAGGAACGGCTTGCCGTTGGGGAAGCGCTCGGTATAGGCTGCCACTCCGCCCGGGAATGGCTGTATCTAGCATACGGGGCAAAAGGCGATAATCTTTACGAGGCAATCCAGGCTAATCCGGGTTATAGCGGAATCAAGGCGCCTAACCGCCTGGAACACCGCTACATCACGGAAGACGTTCCCATGAGTCTGGTGCCGATTGCCTCTCTTGGAGAATTGCTCGGCGTTAAAGTGCCCACGATTAAAGCGGTAATTCACCTTACATCACTTTTGCACGAACGGGATTACTGGGCTGAAGGCCGGACCGTGGAAAAGCTGGGGCTAGCCGGAATGAATGTGGCGCAGATACGCCGTACGATTGTAGAGGGATTCCCTGCCGGGAAAGGGGAGAGTAATGAAAAATCAGTTTCTCCGCAGTGACCGGCTGGGCTTGATTCATCCCGCGGGTGATGTTCATACTCTTGGCATCACTTCTATCGAACAGCTGCTGAAAGATTGCGGCTACCGGACGGCGGCGGCCGATATGAAAACATGCCAGGCCCTGGATATGCCGGAAGACCGCGAGAACGGTGATATCCTGCAACAATGGCTACTCAAGACAAACATATCTCAACTCGGAGTCAGCTACAGGCTAGACCCGGAACAGGGCGTCCGCATGCTATCTTCTTTTGTCAAAACACTGCGGGAGCGCAATCTTCTTAGCCGGGACGGGGGGAAAATAAAAGGAATCTTTTTTGCCGGCCTGCCCGATACATGCCGCAAGGTTAAAGCTGAAGTCCCGGAAATTACCGGCGTCTTTCTGGGAGACGAAACTCCAACCGAGGCACTGGCCATCCTGGGGATTCCAGCCACGGTTCTCCCCCAAAGCCTCATTCAGGGATTAGCTTATGATGATAACCGGCTCTCCTTCGGGAAAGCTTTAATCTCCAAAGGGGATTACCTGGGCTTTAAGCCGCCGGACCGGTCAGGTTATAAAGGTTTTGGTTCAGCGCAGGATTCCGTCATAGCCCGGTGTTACCATGCGCTACAGCATGGTCAGCCCCCGTTGTTCAGGGCCCATGCCGGCCCCTATCTGCTAAACCGCAAGGAAGCGGTAGACCTGTTTTTGGAATGGACCCGCCGCCTGGCCGTTTCCGGCTACCTGGATATCCTATCCATCGGCACATCGCAACTATCGCAATCGGCTTTCGGCGAAGCCTGGGGTGAAAAGCCTAACGGAGGCGGGGTTCCCCTAAATTCAAAAGAGGAATTCGCCGCCGTCTGGAAAGCCGCCAGGCCGATGCTGGTACGCACCTACGCCGGCACCCGGAACATACCTGAACTGGCCAGGCTTTATGAAGCAACCATTAACATCGCCTGGCATGCTTTATCTTTCTGGTGGTTCTGCAAACTGGACGGCCGGGGGCCATATACCCTCATGAAGAACCTCCGGGAGCATTTGAAAACACTGCGGTATATCGCCGCCACCGGCAAACCTTTCGAGGCTAATGTGCCTCACCATTTTGCCTTCCGCGGCGCCGATGATGTGACCTGCATCGTATCATCCGTCCTCGCCGCCAGGACGGCAAAGCGCATGGGGATACGCCATTTCATCCTTCAGAATATGCTGAATACACCAAAAACTACCTGGGGCATTCAAGACCTGGCTAAAGCCAGAGCGACCCTGCAGCTTGTCCGCGAGCTTGAGGACGATTCCTTCCGCGTCCTGCTTCAACCCCGCGCCGGATTAGACTATTTTTCCCATGAGCCGGAAAAGGCCAGGGCGCAACTGGCGGCGGCGACCGCGCTGATGGATGATATCGAGCCAGCTATCGATACCAGCCCTCCCCTGATACATGTCGTCAGCTACTGCGAAGCGTCTCACCTGGCCGACCCTCCAGCCATCAATGAGAGTATCCAGATTACCGGCCATGCTCTCAAGGAATACCGCCGGCTCAGGAAAAAGGGGGAGATTGATAACATGGAGCACCACCCTGAAGTCTCGGCGCGTACGATGGAACTCAAGAAAGAGGCCCGGGTACTCCTGAAGGCCATCGAGACCTCGATTCAAGACCCATACTCCGCCCAGGGTCTCTATAACGCATTCTCGCAGGGCTTTCTCATCGCGCCCAATCTCTGGGAATGCCGGGATGAGTTCCCGGCCGCGGTACGCTGGCAGACCGGCATGGTGCAAGGGGCGGTGAAGGTCCTGGACGATAACGGACTGCCTTTATCGGTCTCCCAACGCCTTGAGCGGGCGGCGGCCGAGGGGGCTAACCGAGGCCGCATCGTGACCATACGTGAAGCAGAGCAGGATGAATGAAGCTTTGGGGGAGTTCCGGGGTGGCGGCTTCCCCCGTAAAGATTCCAAGATTAATATTATCAGTGAACCTTTTAAGGGTTCATCTTTGTTTCTGGTGGAGACGGGGGAGGGTCGAACTCCCCGTCCAGAAGAAGCTGTCCGGGACTTACTACAAGCTTAGTCGGCTTTTTTATCTTGCCCCACCCGCCCCAACCGACCGGGTTGAGCGGGGCCAGCCGGTAAATCTTTCACCGCGGTCACCGGCGTTGCCGCGATGGCACCCCCACTTTTCGGCACCCGAGCCTGACCCGTCGGGGTGGGGTCAGGTCAGATGGCAACCTGTTTTGTTAGGCTGCAACCATTACTGGTTCTGCACTTGTTTTTTGCCACCGGTTTTAGGAGGGAGCGGCACCTCCGCCTGCGGTCCTGTAACGCACCTCCCCTGTCGAAACCACGCGTCCCCATTAGCATTACCATATATATTTTACCATATATTTAACGGTTTTTGAGCGCCCGCGCCATCTCCCGGTCATTCTCGCGGCGGGTGATGACCTCGCGCTTATCGTAGAGCTTTTTGCCTTTGGCGAGGGCTATTTCCACCTTGGCCTTGCCGGCTTTGAGGTACATCTTCGTCGCCACGAGTGTCAGCCCTTTTTCCGCTATCTTGCCGGTGAGGTTGAGGATTTCCTTGCGGTGGAGGAGCAGCTTGCGCGGCCGCGTGGGGTCGTGGCCCATATAGGAGGATGCCTCGTACCGGGCGATATGCGCGTTGACGAGCCACAACTCGCGTTTTTCCGGCTTGACGTAGGCGTCTCCCAGGCTCACCCGGCCCTCCCGGATGGACTTTATCTCCGAGCCGAGCAGGGAGATGCCGGCCTCGAAGGTGTCCCCGATATAGTAGTTGTGGTACGCCTTTTTATTGGTGGCGACGATTTTGATGTTCATACCTGATTAGATTGTAGCACATCAGCTACGATTCGTTTTGTAAAAACGCATTATTATTTTTTAGGGAAACTAACCGAGCGTGGTTAGCTTCAACGATTAGTTTTTAACGTTATGTAATATAGTCTCGATTCGTTTTGTAAATTACCGATGATGTTACGGCGATTTTTCATGATTCAGCTATGATTAGTTTGGTGAAAAATACCTGGTTTTTCATTGGCATTATGTTAAGGAATAAATCTCCCTTAGTCCCTCTTTTTCAAAGAGGGAGACTGATGAGGGGATTTTTATTATAAGGGGTGGCGGGTGAAAATGTAAAGAGGGTTTTGGCGGGGGGAGGGAGGAACAATTTGCCTTAGATACTTGTTTTCATCAAGCACTTTTATAATCTATGCTATAATAGCACATTCGAATTAAAAGAGTAATAAAATCCCCCTTAATCCCCCTTTTTTAAAGCGGGAGACGGGGAAAGGGATTTTCCATTTACGAATCCGTCAGCCGCCCTACTCCACCGTCACGCTCTTGGCCAGGTTGCGGGGGAAGTCTATGGGGCAGTGGCGCGCTTTAGCCACGTAATAAGCCAGCAACTGGAGCGCCACGGAGTTGGTCACCGGGGAAAACAGCGGGTCGATATCCGGCATCACTATCGTGTAATCGGCCAGCCCGGCGGTAACGTCATCGCTCTCATTGACCACGGCGATGACCGGGGAATGCCTGGCCTTGATTTCCTTGATGCTGGTGACGATGGCATCGTAGGTGATGTCCGGCGTCACGATGGCCACCACCGGCGTCTTCTCCCCCAAAAGCGCGAATGGCCCGTGCTTGAGCTCCCCGGCCGCGTAGCCCTCCGCGTGGATATACGAGATTTCCTTCAGCTTGAGCGCGCCCTCTAAAGCGACCGGGTAGTTGCTGCCCTTGCCGATGAAAAACACGTTCCCGGCGCCCGAAAGCGTCCCGGCCAGCCCGGCGATTTTCTCCTCGTTGTCCAAAATCTGCTGAACTTTCACCGGCAGTTGCCGCAGCTCCAGCATCAGGTTGTCCAGCCGCCCGATGTCCACCCTGGCGAAAGGCAGCGCCAGCCAGTAAAGCGCAATCAGCTGGGCGATATAGGTCTTGGTGGCCGCCACGCTGATTTCCGGGCCTGCCTGCGTATAGACCGTCTTGTCCGCCAGCCGGCTGACCGTGCTGCCGACCGCGTTGGTAACGGCGATAATCTGGCTGCCCTTCTCCTTGAGGCGGCGGACGGCTTTGAGAACATCGTTCGTCTCGCCGCTCTGTGTCAGGACGATGGCTTTATTCTTCGCGGAAGACTGGCCGCCGTAAATGAACTCGTCGGCGATTTCCACCCGTACCGGCACGTTGACCAGACTTTCGATAATATACTTGCCGACCAGACCGGCATGATAAGAAGTGCCGCAGGCCAGGATGAGCATATCCTCCAGGTTACCCCCGAAATCCCCTAAAGCGGCCACCGGTTCCGCCGCGGAGATATACCCGGCTAAAGTGTCCCGGATGACTTTGGGCTGCTCATGGATTTCTTTGAGCATGAAATGTTCGTAGCCGCCCTTCTGCGCATCCTCGATGCTCCAGGTTATTTTGTGCTCCTCGCGGCCGATTTTTTTGCCGTTCTGCCTGACGGTAACATCGTGTGCCGTAACCACGGCGATATCCCCGTCCTCCAGATAGATAACCCGGCTGGTATAGTCCAAAAGCGCCGGGACATCCGAGGCGATAAAGTTCTCGCGGTCACCAATGCCGATAATCAGGGGGCTGTCCTGCCGGGCGGCAATGAGTTTATCCTCGCCGGCCATCATGGCAATCATCGTGTAAGCCCCCTCGATGTCACTCACGGCTTTGGCCACCGCCTCCTCGAAGCTGCCCCGGTAATACTTTTCAATCAGGTGCGGTATCACCTCGGTATCGGTATCGGAAGCCAGCGTGTGCCCCTCCGCCGCCAGCTGCTGCCGCAGTTTCAGGAAATTATTAATCGTCCCGTTATGCACCACGGCAATCTTACCGGCGCAATCGCCGTGGGGGTGGGCGTTCTTTTGGGACGGCTCGCCGTGGGTGGCCCAGCGGGTGTGCCCGATGCCGGTCTTGCCATCATGCGGCGCCAGCTTTTTGGCCAGGGCATTAACGCGCACGGCATCCTTAAAGACCGCGATACCGCCGTTGGCAAGAGCGATACCGCAGGAATCATAGCCCCGGTATTCCAGTTTGCCCAGCGCGTTCAGCAGAACCGGCTGCGCTTTTTTATCTCCGATATAACCTACGATGCCGCACATGGTTTGTAGCTCTTAAAAACCCTCTCTTATCTCCCTTTACAAAAGGGAGAGGATGATTGTTCAAACCATTTTATCTTTGTTTTAGCAAATCTTTCCCTCCTTCGTAAGGAGGGACTAAGGGAGAATTACTCCCTCTAATACACCAGACTCTGGTCCGGCAGGCGGCCGGACAACAGGCGGGAAATCTGTATCTGGCAGTAGTTACCGACGATAGCTCCCGGCTGCGCGGTGACATTGCTTTCCACTTTGCAGTCCTCCCCCATGATGACCCCCACGTTGATGACCGGGCTCTCGCCATTGATGCCGACCTCGCTCGGGCCGCCCAGGGCGGTAAACCGGCCTTTGATGACGCAGCCTTTATCGATAGCCGAATCGCTGATAAAACAGCCGGGGCCCAGTGTCACGTCATCGCCGATGATGCTGTTTTTAACCTGGGTGAAAGACGATATCGCCACGTTGTCCCCGATACTCGTCGAGGGCATAATGCAGACATGCGGGCCGATTTCACACCCGCTGCCGATAACCGCCGGACCGTAAATACAGCAGCCCGACTTGATAATAGTACCCGCCCCGATGCTCACTTTGCCCTGAATGGTCACGCCGTCTTCTACCGTGCCGCCCATGCCCGAGCCGATATTCTGGAGGATGGCATGATTCAGGCTGATGATATCCCAGGGATAAATCATATCCAGCCAGGCGCCAGAGGTTTCTGCCGCTTTTATAAAATGCCCGGCGGCAATCATGTGGTTCAAAACATCCGGTATGTCCAGCACGTCTTCTGTATATTTAAAAATATCCCGGTTGAAGGCATAAATGCCGGTATTGACTAAATTGCTCCCGGCGTCCGCGGGCTTTTCCACGATTCTCCGGACCTCATCGCCGTCAGTATCTACCACGCCGTATCTCTGGGGATTGCTCACCCTTTTGGTCAGCACGGCCTCCGGCCCGATATCCACAAAATCGGCGATGGTGGCCGCTTCAATCAAATTATCTCCGGGCAGGACAAGGAAATTATCCTGCACCATGTCTTTTACTCTGGCCAGGGCATGCGCCGTGCCAAGCTGTTTTTCCTGCGTGGCATAGGCTATCTTTACCCCGAATTTCTCCCCGGAACCCATGAAATCATAAACCTGCTCTTTACGGTAGCCTACCACCAGGACGACATCGCGGACGCCGTTATGCGCTAAAGCCTCCACGATATACTGGAGAACCGGTTTATCGGCAATGGGAATCATCGCCTTGGGCCGGTTTACGGTGAACGGCCGCAACCTTTGCCCCTCACCCGCCGCCAGTATCACTGCCTGTTTCATAGTCCACCCCTTAATATAGCTTTGAGTTGGGTAAGATATTGCCCCTGACGACCGCTCCCGGCCCGATAAAAGAATCACTGCCGATAACGGTGCCGACATTAATGGAGGTGTTGATACCGGTCTGGACGTTATCCCCGATGACGGCGCCCAGCTTTTGCCGCCGGGTATCAATACCGTTAACGAAGATATTTTTCTTATCCAGCCGGAGATTAGCTATTTTGGTACCGGCGCCGAAGTTGCACCCCTCCCCGATGACGCTGTCCCCGATATAATTCAGATGCGGGACATCCGTGCGGTTCATGATAATGGAGTTCTTGATTTCCACCGCCGCGCCGATATGGCAATCATTGCCGATGGTGGCGGCGGGGCGGATATAGCAGTTGGGGCCGATGCGGCAATCTTCCCCGATAATCGCCGGGCCTTCAATGTAAGCTCCGGACTTAACGACCGTATTCTTGCCGATGGAAACCGGCCCTTTGATAATTACATTCTCCTCCACTTCTCCGAGGTTGGCTGCCTGCATGCCGGGCATCATGGCTTCATTGGCGCGCAGCAAATCCCAGGGATAGCTCAAATCCACCCAGGACTTTATCTCCTTGTAATGCAGGCCGGGTTTTTCCCGCATCAGTATTTTGAGGGAATCCGTTATCTCATATTCGCCGCGGGGGGATTTTTCCGTTTGCCCGATGGCGTCAAATATCTCCGGCGTAAACAGATAAAGCCCCGTATTCGCCATCGTCGTCGGGGGTTTTTGCACTTTTTCCCAGATACCGACCACTTTATCGCCGGACAGCTCAACGATACCCAGTCCCCGCGGGTCGGCCACTTCAATAACGCCCATGGTGTTGTGAGCGCTTTTCATCAGGCGCTTGATATCCGCGCGGCTGACGATGACATCGCCGTTGATAACGAGGAAGTTTTCCTGAACCACGCCGGCGGCCATCCTGATGGCATCCGCCGTACCGAGTTGCTTGCGCTGCTCGGAATACGCGATGGACACCCCCCACTTCTCCCCTTTACCGAAGTGACTGCGCACCTGCTTATCGCAGTAGCCGACCACGAAGATAAATTCCTCGATACCCGCCGCTTTCACCTCCACCAACAGGTGCTCCAATATGGGTTTGCCGGCGACAGGAAGCATTACCTTGGGTCGATTGGCGGTCAGCGGGCGCATGCGCTGCCCTTCTCCCGCCGCTAAAATTACTGCTTTCAACGCGCTTTCTCCCCGGTATCTACCGATTTTTTGATAGCCTCAATACCCCAATCGTAGAGCAGGCGGGCGGTCTTTTCCGTTTTGGCTTCCGCCGTCACCCTTATTTTCGGTTCGGTGCCGGAAGGCCTGACCAGCAGCCAGCCTTCTTTAAATTGCAGTCTGATGCCATCGATTTTAGTATAATCTTTAGGCTTTAAGCCGATGAGTTTAGCTTCCATTCTGGACAGGTTTACCCCCAGGCTGCTCATGCTACCGCGCAACAGCGGGTAGGCCGGCAAGGCGTCCGCCAGTTGAGAAAGCTTTTGCCTGGCGGCGATCGACGCAATCCTGGCCGCGGCATAGATACCATCCGGGCACAGCGAGATTTGAGGGAAAATCCACGCCCCCGCCGTCTCCCCGCCGAAATCCCCGCCCTTACGCAGCTCTTCCGAGACCCAGGTATCGCCTATCTTCGTCCGCCGTACCTTGATGCCCATTTCATCGATGGCCATGCTGGCATCCAGCGTCGTTACCACGTCTTTAGCCCCCGCCGCCTTAATCAAAATCGCCAGCAGCTTATCACCGGAGATATACCTGCCCTGTTCATCCACGACCATCATGCGGTCAGCATCGCCGTCATGAGCGATACCTAAAACCGCCCCCGATTCTTTGACCGTTTGGCATAATTCCTTCAGGTTTTCTTCGCCCGGCTCGCTGCCGCGGGGGAAATCCCCGGCCGGCGTGCAGTTCAAAGGCACGACCGTACAACCCATCTTTTCCAACAGCCGCGGCGTTACTTCCGAGGCGGCGCCGCCGCCGGCATCCACCACCACTTTGATATCCAGTTTTTCCGGGAAGTCTTTTAATATAGCCTCGATGTGTTTCCCGATAGCCCCATCGCAGGGTTTACCAGAGTTTTCCGGCTCTCCGGCGGTCTGACCGGAAGTTCCCGTTACCATCGACTCGATGACTTTCTGCTGCAAAGAATCGAAGGACGAGCCGTTAGGGTTCAGGAGTTTCAGTCCGTTATACTCCGGGGGATTATGGGAGGCGGTAATCATGATACCGGCATCGAACTCCCGGGTAACGTAAGCCAGCGTTGGTGTGGGCACAATGCCGGCATCGGAGCATCCGGCATCCGCCGCCAGCACGCCGGAAATCACGGCCTGGTTCATAGCATCGCCGGAAGCCCTCGTATCCCGGCCTACCACCACGCTGCAGTACAATTTGCCAACCGCCTGCCCCACCCGGAAAGCCGTATCCAGCAGGTTTTTATCATAAACAGCGCGGATGCCGGACGACCCGAAAAGCTTCATGATATAACTATTCTACTACGAAGCGGCTAAATGTCAAACAAGTGTAAACGCTTATAACGGGCGCAAAACAGCCGCCTTCAAGCCTATGGAGTAAAGTATTAAGACTTCTTACCCACTTCATTAAGAGTTACGGCGCATTGTGCGGAATCAGAGCACATAATATAATATATTAGCTAATTCTATAGAATAGAGGGAAATATATGGTAGAACCAGCCGAAAACAACACTGCCAGCCAGCCAAGTACCTTCGATGAACTGCTGCCGGCGGAAATGGCCGCTAAAGCGCAGTCAATCGGCATTAAGAAAGCCAACCTGGATTTCATCAGCACCTTTGCGCTGGCCGTCCTGGCCGGTGCTTTTATCGCGCTCGGCTGTATCTTCTTTACCGTCTCGCAGACAACCGGCGGCACCGCCGTTTCCTGGGGGCTTAGCCGGGTAGTGGGCGGTCTGACATTCAGTCTCTGCCTGTTTCTGGGCATCGTGGGCGGCGCCGAGCGGTTCACCGGCAATAACCTGATTTTCATGGCCTGGGCCAGCCGCCAGCTTTCAACCTGGAAAGTGCTGCGCAACTGGGGCATCGTTTACGTCGGCAACCTCTGCGGCGCGGTGGCTACCGCGCTGGTCGTTTTCTGGGGGCAGCATTATGAATTTGCCAAGGGGGGAGTGGGGCTGACCGCGCTTAATATAGGTTTAGCTAAGGTCAATTATGATTTTGTCCAGGCTATCATCCTGGGTATCTTATGCAACGCGATGGTCTGCCTGGCCGTCTGGCTGACCTACAGCGCCCGCACCGTCATGGGCAGAATCATGGCGATTATTTTCCCTATCGCCGGGTTTGTCGCCGCCGGGTTCGAGCACTGCGTGGCGAACATGTATTTCATACCCTATTCGATTCTTGTGCGCTCCGGCGCGGGGGCCGATTTCTGGCAGAGTATCGGGACGACGGCCGACGCTTACAGTCGGCTTACCTGGGGCAATTTCATCGTCGATAACCTTATTCCGGTAACCATCGGCAACATTATCGGCGGCGTTTTCTTTGTCGCCCTGGTCTACTGGGTGGTCTATCTGCGCAACAAACAGGCAAAGCGACTTTAGGGCTGCCTCACAGGCAAACAGCCGGCTTTATTCGGCCGGCCGAGTTGTTCGGCCGGCCGTTTTTTTGTTATTCAACATTCATTTCCGGCAATACGAGGTCAAGCCCCTGGTCCGAAGGTATCACCATCAGTTTGATATCCTCGCCCAACCGGTCGAGCAGAATATACTGGAGGATTTCCGGCGTCAGCGTGTCCGAGATAGCTTCATTGGCGGCTATCTGCGCTTCCGTCACGATGCGGATATATTCGGCTTCGCCTTCAGCCTTGGCGATGCGGGCGTTGGCTTCGCCCCTGGCTTCTTCTTCACGCTGCTGGGCTTCTACCTTGACACGCTCCAGCTTATTCTTGGCCTCGAGCACGGCCTGTTCCGCCGATACTTTAGCTTCAATCGCCGCGGTAAAAGTATCGCTGAAACGGAAATTGGTGATGGATACCGTCTCCGTAACGATGCCACGGGTCAGGAGGCGCTCGGAAAGATTCACCGTAATGGCGCCTTTCACTTCATCTCTTCTCAAGATAAGGTCTTCCGCGATATACTTGGCGGTTACCTGTTTCACCGTCTCCTGGATAGCCGGCGCCGCCAGCCTTTCGATGAAGTCCAGGCCTATATCACGGTAAACATCGGCAGCCATGGAGGGGTCGAGGTGCCAGTTGAGGGCGATGGTAGTATTGACATCCTGGAGGTCTCCGGAGGCTGATACGGCATCCGCCTCATATTTTTGCGTTTGAACGCTCATCTTGACTACAGAGTCAAAAAACGGCACCTTGGTCTGCAAGCCTTCATCCAGCACCCGGCCGGTGACGGCGCCAAAACGGATAACCACGCCGCGGTGGCCGGCCGGAACGGTGGTAAAGGACGAGAAGATGATACCGGCAAGGATAATGATAATCCCCACGGTTATCCCGATAGTTGCCCCCATCTTGCTGCCCGGATACCCTTGTTTCGTCCTGGCTGAATAACGCATCGCCAGCCCGATGATAAGCACAATAATTCCCAGAACAAATAAAAATGTCATTGATAACTCCTTTAATGAATTTTTTCCGGCGGTGAAAAATGTGCGCCGGATAATTTATCTGGTCTATGGATTAAACCATAGCTGCCTTAGTATTAGCATCTGGTAGCTTTGGCGCCGAGGTATTTACCCACGAGTTCCATAGCGCAGTACTGGCCGCACATGCTGCAGGCCGACCCGGTAGTGGAACGCTGCCGGTGGACTTTGCCGACTTTTTCCGGGTCGAGGGCCAGCCTGGCCTGTTCTTCCCAATCCAAGCGTTTACGCGCCAATGACATCTGGCGGTCTCTTTCCGCCGCCCCTTTTATCCCCTTAACGATATCCGCGGCATGCGCGGCGATGCGCGAAGCCATGACACCCTCGCGGACATCTTCGATATCCGGTATGGCGAGGTGCTCCGAGGGCGTCACGTAGCAAAGGAAATCCGCTCCGGCCATGGCGGCAATAGCGCCGCCGATGGCGCCGGTAATATGGTCGTACCCGGCGGCGATATCCGTGACCAGCGGGCCGAGCACGTAGAACGGCGCGCCCTTGCAGACGGCTTTTTGCAGCTTGATGTTAGTTTCTATCTGGTCGAGCGGGATGTGCCCCGGCCCTTCCACCATGACCTGCACGCCGGCATCCCAGGCCCGCTGCACCAGTTCTCCCAGGGTTAAAAGTTCCTCGATTTGCGTCCGGTCCGTAGCATCGGCCAGACTGCCGGGCCGCATGCCGTCGCCGAGGCTCAAGGTAACGTCATATTCCCGGGCGATATCCAGCAGGCGGTCGTATTGCTCGTAAAGGGGGTTCTCGCAGTCGTTATGCAGCATCCACCCCACCATGAAAGCGCCGCCGCGGGAAACGACATCCGTCACCCGGCCCTGCTGTTTCAAACGGGCGATGGCGGACAGGGTAACACCGCAGTGGACGGTGACAAAGTCCACGCCGTCCCGGGCGTTGTCTTCTATCGCCGCAAAAATATCGTCAGCGGCCATCTTGACGATGGCGCCTTGTTTTTCGATCGCCGCGATGCCCGCCTGGTAGACCGGCACCGTGCCGATGGGTTTTTCACTGGCGGCGATGATTGCCCGCCGGATGGCGGGGATGTCCCCGCCGGTGCTTAAATCCATCACCGCATCCGCCCCGGCTTTAACGGCTACTTTGAGCTTAGCCAGTTCCGTGTTAACATCGCCGAAATCTGAAGAGGTGCCGATGTTGGCGTTAACCTTGGTGGCCAGCCCCTCCCCCACTCCGCAAGGTTCCAGATTAAGATGGTTTACATTGGCGGGGATGACCAGCGTGCCTTTAGCGATTCTCTCCCGGACAAGCTCCGCATCCAGTCCCTCAACATCAGCTACCCTTGCCATCTGCGGCGAGATTTTTCCTTTTCGCGCTATTTCCAGTTGAGTCATGGCAGCCACCCCCATAAAATATTAAAACCAGGTTCATAAGCCAAAAGCGCTTAACCCCTGGTCTTAAGTGAGGCCGCTTCCCTACGCTCGTATTACCGAGTTCAGGTTCCAGGGGTTGTCCCGATAGTATCGGGACTCTCAGCGCGATGCGCCCCCAGCGGATACCGTAATTTAATTATAGGACACACTCCACCACAAAGCAAACAAAGGCAAGCTCCTAAAAAGAAAAAGGCCCGCCGCTGACCAGCTCCGGGGCGTTTCCATAGTTATATCAGGTACGATACTGCCCGGTTTGCTACTCTTTTTTAATGATTAATAAGATATTTTCATCAAACCAGCGTACCTGCTTAGAGTCCTCAAATCTGAACTCGAGGTCAATCGAGAACACTTTTAACGCCTCCTGGAGTTCTTCCGCTGAATAAAGGCTCAAAGCAGAGGAACGAGGAGACCTGGCGTGTTCCAGCAGCTGCTCTAAAGCTGCCATGCGGCTAAACACAAAGAACATGATTGATTCAATAAACATCCGGCCAACCGTGTCTAATGCTTGCCGCAATACATCGAGCGAATCAGTACCGGCGTCTCTTTGGGCGGACCTGGAGAATTGTTGCCCCCAAACATTCCTTTCATTTTTATTGGGAAGCCTGGTATAAATAAAAAGATAACCGCCGCTTTTCAGCACCCTGGCGCTTTCCGATAAGAAGCGTAACAAACCAAAATGAAGGGACGAATTGAAAGCACATATGCAATCAAGCGAATTATCGGCGAAAGGAATGGTTTCCGCCGCAGACTGCTGCATGGAAAAATTATCAATTTTATGTTTAGACAAGTTTTTAGTGAGAATTTTTTGCGTCTCCTCATCGGCGTCCAGGCAGGTCAGCATGAGTTTATCGCCCAGGTGTTTAAAAAGCAGCAGGTCATATCTATAAGACCCACAGCCCGCGTCAACGGCTGCTACATGGTCTAAACCCTTCAGTTTTTCAATAACCGCCGATACCGGTTCAGAATCGGTGACCCGCAGATTTCTGTATTTTTCAGATATCTTAGACGAATGTTTGTTTTCAGGGTCCGGTGACCCTGCTGGTTCTAACTCGTATATATCAGAAGCACACACAACAGGCACCTCCTAAATGACAGACACAGGGATATTACCAAAGATACTACCAGGAATAAAAAGACGACAGTTTTCCAAAAACCGTATTAGAACCAAAGTTTTTACGTTTATATATAAGCACCGGGTACAGACACCCGAATTGACGATGTAATTATGCCAACATAAGTATCAATTGTCAATACGCTTTTTGTTAATTTTTCATCACAGTATTATTCAAAGGGCAGCACCCACCGCGACCCCGCATTGTTCAGGAAAAACCGCTCCCCGAATGCCTGCGCCAGGTAGGCTGAAGCCTCAAAGCCGGTGCAGTGGGACACACCGAGGTACTGCACTCCCATCTCTTTCAGGTCCGCCGCCGTTCTGGCCCACCGCGCCAAATCCGCATTAAGCAGGTGCGTCCCGCCGATGGCCGCGTAAATCAGTTCTTTACCGGTCACCTGCTGCGCCTGTTTCAGCGTGTTGACGATGCCGTGGTGGGCGCAGCCGAGTATCACGACGAGGCCGTAATCCGCATCGATGACCAGAGCAAGGTCGTCTTTGAGCTCATCCGGCAGCATCTCGCCGGTCTCTTTGTCATAAAGGCCGCTATCGATTTCCTCGTAATCGGTCAGCATCGGTATCTCGCCGGTGGTCATGAAACGTTCGGTGATGCGCACCGGCTTGGCGGTCAGGTTAAAGCGGGCGCCCAGGTTTTCCAGCAGTTCCCGCCGGAAAGGCACGCCGCTGTAATGCTCATCGGACTTCTTGCGCCAGCGGGTGTACTTCAGCGCCCAAACATCCGGATGGGCGATGATTTCCACCTCTTTTTTTATCAGCATCAGTATTTCCCGCAGGCCGCCGGTATGGTCGCGGTGGCCGTGACTTAAAACAATGCGGTCGATGGTACCCAGGTCAATATCCAAAAGCCGGGCGTTATGCGCGGCGGCAATACCCATCCCGGTATCGAACAGTACTTTAACGCCGTCCGCCTCCACCAGCATGGAAAGCCCCCACTCCGCCAGATACCCCATTTCCGCCGTATTTTCCGCCAACGTAGTGATTTTTATTTCCATAGATACCTCCCTTGCCCTTGCCAAAGGGCTAAATCGGCGAAACCAGCAAACGCAGTGCCACGATGGCCAGCCCCGCGGCCAGCAGCCGGATAATGACAACCCCGCTCACTCTCTGCGATAGACGCGCCCCGAACTGCGCGCCGATGACCGCCCCCGCCGAAAGCACCAGCACCCGGCCGACATCGCTGGAATAAGTCCCGTTGATAAGATGCGTACCTATGGCCGCAAAACTGGTGATGGCGACGGTGAAATGAGAGGTGGCCGTGGCGATGTGGGCGGGAAACGATAGTATTTGCGTTAGCGCCGGTACATGGATAATGCCCCCGCCGATGCCCAGCAGCCCGGCGATGATTCCCACGAAGAAGGAAATGGTCATGGCGAGCGGCAGATTATAGCTGTACTTGTGGACATTCTGCTGCCGGTCGGTAATGGTCCGGGAGGTCTGCCAGATACGCAGGAAAGACCGGTTCAGTTTTGCCCCCGGCCGCACGGCGATGTAAACGGCGATAATCAGTAATACCGACCCGAAGATATATTGAAACACGCTCCGGCTCAAGTAGTCCACGAGAAACGCGCCGAGGATGGCGCCCGGCACCGCCGTCAGCGCGAAAAGCAACCCCGATTTAAAATCGATACGTCTTTGGCGGGCGTAGGCTAGCGAGCCGGACAGGGCGTTGAAAAAAGCCACGGTTAAAGTGATGCTGGTGATGGTGGCGGGGCTTTCATCCGGGTACATGAACAGCAGGATGGGCACCAGGAGAAAACCTCCGGCGACGCCGATGAGCGTCCCGAAAGCACCGATAAATAAACCGATAGCCGCGAGTAAAAGCCAGATAATGGTATTGCCCTCCGTGTATTTTTTTTCTCCCCGCCGGGGGAGAGGACTAAGATGAGGGGGAACACAGGTTTTAGCTGATGTTTTCACCCTCACACATTCGCTACGCTCAGTGCAGGCTCTAGCCTCTCCCATCAAGGGGGGTTTGTATCAAAAGTATTATTTTATGGTCATTTTGACCCCGATGCAAATCGGGGGAAAAATCCGTAACCACCTTTTCAGGTACGGATTCTTCATCGCTTCGCTCTTCAGAATGACTTTTGATACAAGGCTCATCA
>DAOUGB010000041.1:0-12610 GCA_034429595.1 Dehalococcoidales bacterium | reverse complement strand
GCTATATTACATAAAACAAATAAAAATCGATACACGCTCAAAATGAAGCTGGGTTTAACATAATTCAAATAACGGGCATTTAGCTTCAGCCCAAAGCTAAATAAGTAATAAAAAATATTTTTTAGCCCTTTTTACAAAACGAATCCTCATCGGTGCTCCTATCCCCTCGCTTTCATCTTTTGAACTCTTCCCGTATAATTACCGTGAGGGAGCAAAATGTCCTCTGGAACGGGTATCTATATCGGCGCGTCAGGCTGGTCCTACCCCGGGGGTGAGGGCACCTGGAAGGGCTTTTTTTACCCCGGCGGCAAGATAAACGAGCTGGAGTATTACAGCCGGTTGTTTAATACCGTGGAAGTCAACAGCTCTTTTTACCGCCCGCCCGACCCCGCCATCGTCCGTAGCTGGGCGCGCCGCGTGCCGGCAGGCTTTCTTTTTACCGTCAAGCTCTGGCAAAAATTCACCCACCCCAGGATGTACGCGGAGGCTACCGGGCAGGACGCGCTGATAGAACAGCGAGATGTTGACCTGTTCAGGCAGTGCCTGGAGCCTTTGGCTAAAGCGGAAAAACTCGGCGCACTGCTGGCGCAGTTCCCGCCCAGCTTTAAAAACGATGAGTACCGTCATCAGGTGCTTAAGGGAATCGCTAACGCGTTCAGTGATTATAAAATAGCCGTGGAATTAAGACACCGCTCCTGGAGCGATGATAAAAAGACCGCCGCTCTGCTGCGGGAGAACCATCTGTCCTGGGTGGAGATAGATGAGCCGAAGTTCGATACATCCATCGCGGCAAATGCCCCCGTAACTTCAGATTTAGCCTACTTCCGCTTTCACGGCCGGAACGCGGCGGACTGGTGGACGGGGAATGCGGAAACGCGCTACAGATATCTCTATTCTCCGGAGGAAATAAACGAGCTGGCGGCGGGAATCAAAGCTACTGCGGAAAAAGCCCGGCTGCTCTTTGTGTTTTTCAACAACCACTGGCAGGCTTACGCGCCGCGCAACGCCAACGACCTCAAGAAAGCGCTGGGAATACGTGTTGAGCAAATACCGATGAGCCTGGGATTTGCGCAGGCAGATGCGGGTGATGCAACAGGAAAAGGATAATCAGCCCATGCTTGAAGAGCTAGCGGTAAAAGGCTTCGGCATCATCGAGGAGATAAACTGGCGCCCGGCCGGCGGTTTGAACGTTATCACCGGCGAGACCGGCGCGGGCAAATCGCTCGTGGTGGACGCCGTGGAAGCTTTACTTTCCGGCCAGGCCCGCGATGAGGACATCCGCCATGGCTCCCCGGCGGCAACGGTCGAAGGTATTTTCCGGCTGGATAAGGAAGATATCAAGGGGCCGCTGGGAACGCTGCTGGCGGAAAAGGGGCTGGAAGGCGATGATGATAGTTTAATGATTTCCTGTGATATCCGCCGGCAGGGCCGCACCACGCCGCGGGTCAACCGGCAGGCGGTATCCAGGGCATTGCTGAAAGATATCAGCGCGGCGCTGGTGGATATCCACGGCCAGAGCGAGCACCTTTCGCTGCTGAACAAAAGCCACCACTTGGACTACCTGGACGCTTACGCGCACGCGCTGGAAAAACGCCATGAATTTAATTTAAAGACCCAGGAGCTGCACCAACTGGACAAAGAAATAGCGGCGCTATCCCGTAACGCGCAGGAACTCGCCCGCCATATCGAGCTGCTGAATTTCCAGACTGACGAGATAAAGAAAGCGGAACTCCAGGCCGGCGAAGAGGAAACGCTGGCGCAGGAACTGACGCTTTTAACGTCCGCGGAAAAGCTCAAAGCGGCCTCCTACGATATTTACCGCATTATCTACGGCGATGAAAGCGCCATGAATGCGTCGTCGGTGGTGGACAAAGCCGGGGAAGCCATGATGCTGATGAAACAGCTTGTGGATAAAGACCCCGCCCTCCAGCCCAAAATGGGTTACCTCGAGGAAGCACTGCACGGGCTGGAAGAACTGGCGCGGGAAATCCACGCCTACGGCGATAATTTGAATTATGACCCGCAGCGCCTGGAAGAAGTGCAGGGCAGGCTGGAACTGATAAAAAGCCTGAAAAGAAAATATGGCGGTTCTGTTAGTGAAATCCTGGACTACCTGGATAAAGCGGAAAAAGAACTGGCGGGACTGACCAATTCCGGTGAGCGGCGCGGGGAACTGGAAGTACAGCGGGAAAAGCTTAGCCAAGAGATGGGCGTTCTGGGCTCGAAGCTATCACAGGACAGAACCAAAGCCGCGCAGCAACTGGCGGGGGCGGTCAAGAAAGAGCTGGCGGAACTGGGCATGGGACGGGTGGATTTTATCGTCTCCATCACGCAGGAGCCCGCCGCGGAAGGTATCCCCTTCCCTGACGGAAAGCTCTATAAATACAGCGGCAGCGGCGCGGACGAGGTTGCCTTTTTAGCCTCCACCAACCCCGGCGAACCGGCCAAAGCGCTGGACAGAATCGCCTCCACCGGAGAGATTTCACGGTTTATGCTGGCGCTGAAAAGCGCCCTGGCGGAAGCGGATACGATACCGGTGCTTATCTTCGACGAGATAGATATCGGCATCGGGGGGCGGAGCGGCGAGGTCATCGGGAGGAAACTATGGAAGCTGGCGCAGCACCACCAGGTAATTTGCGTGACCCACCTCCCCCAGATTGCCGCCTTCGCGGACAGCCAGTACCGCGTGACCAAGCGGACAACCGGTCAGAGAACGGCCAGTCACATCGAGACGCTGGACAGGGAAACAAGGGTCAAAGAACTGGCGGCGATGATTGGCGGGCCTAAATATACCGCCAGCGCGCTGAACGCCGCCCGTGAGCTTATCGAGAGCGCCGAGGCGTGGAAAAAGGGTAAAGAGAAATAAAAAAGCGCGCGGCGTATTCCTGTAACCTCTATACGCCGCGTGCACTTTCGCTAAGTCAAGTCCTGTCTAGTCGGCCTCCTCCAATGTTGAAGCGCCGGAAACGTTTACCCTGCCCAAATCAGGATTTCCGTAATACTTCAAAGAAGAAGCCCCGCTAAGCGTAACATCCAACGTGCCTGCGATATTGGCCTCGCCGTGGCTGGCGCCACTTAGTTCAATATCCGCGTCATCAACGGTGAAGACGGATAAATGCGTGGTGCTGGCACCGGAACTGTTAAGGTTTAAATTATCACCGGAACCCGCCAGTTTAACCTCACTGGCGCCGGATAACTCAATCTCGGCGTCTGCCGTTTGCAAATCGCCGGTCAGTTTGCTGGCCCCGGATATATCCGCGTAAAACTCGCCTGCTTCCATGTCGATATCAAGTTCACTGGCGCCGGAAAGCTCCAGAGTCAAGTCCTCATTAGACCTGAAACCGCGCACATCACCCTTGCTTGCCCCGGAAATTTCCAGGCGGCGCAGGGCGGGCAAAGTAATGGTAGCTTTAGGCGTAGCATGCCAGAACCACCACCAGTCATCCAGCTCTATTTTTAAAGTGTCCCCGGACTGGGAAACGTCCACGCGCTTCATCACGTTCTCACCGGCGGTTATGGTGACCGAATAAGTATCGGCATAGGTCACTTCCACTTCAAAAGCGTCTTCTATCTCGATGCCGGTAAAACCAGTATAGTTGAAGTCCTTGGTAATCTTGTTGCCGGAACCTTCACCTATCGGCACCCGGTCGCAACCTGCCAGCAAGCCCACTGAAAGCATGACGGTAATAAGCCCGATAACGATTATCAATTTACTCATCTTCATCCCCCTAAAACAAATTATACTATTCACGCACCAGCATGATTTTAGCAAAAGCACCGTGGAGCCTGGCGGCGTATTTTACCAGATGCATCGTAGCGGTAATCAGCAACGCACCGCAGATAATCCAGACGGGAATCAGCCACGCCGAGACGTAATACTCGTAAGCGGACGTGATAAACAGCGGCAAGCCGGAAGACGCCGCGATAATCGGCCAGAAAACAAGCCACACGCCGGTACCGATCAGCGTTACGATAACGGTGAAATAGATAATGCCCAGCGGCATCTGGAACAGCATGTAAAGCAGAGCCGTCCAGGTCTGCCGTTCCGCGAACAGATTTTTCGTTTTCTGCCATAAACTGACGTCCTGGCGGGAAAAAATCGGCCGGCGCGGCATTCTCACGCCCACCAGCGCTTCTATCAGCCTGCCTTCCACCAGCGCGATACCGCGCGCGGATAGCAGGAATAAAGCGAAAATGGGTATGCCGACGATGAGCACCAGTAATCCTACGGAAACCGATATACCCGTCACCGCCCAGGAAAAATAGATGATGCCGGTGGCCATGGCGAATATCAGATAGAACAGAGACCCCCAGGCCCGCGGGTCCGCAAATACGCTGAAGAAGCGGACAAATAAAGGATGCATGTCTTTTACCGCCGGCGGGGTGTATGGGAGGGGTGGTGTTGAAGGTACCGGCGGAACCGGGATAGCCGGGTTGAGTGGTTTAACGGCGGTGCGCCCGAAGACCGGCGGCGTGCTTAATTCTATCTCTTTGTAGGCGGCGGCCACCTCGGCGGGCTGCCCGTACCGTTCTATAATCGGCGCCAGGGCCTCGGCTTCGGAAACGCGGACTTTCTCCTTAAAAGCGCCATCGAGGGCCGTTCTTAAATATTCCTCGGCGTCTGAAAGGGCATCCTGTATGGTGGCGCGGTCGCTGCCGGACATGGCTTGCTTGAGTTCTGACAGGTATTGCTCGATGCTATTTATCATCGTCCCCTCCTTTAGTCACTGCGTCCACCAGTTCTCTGGTCTGGCGCCAGATTTCCACCCATTTGACGAGGGCCTGGCGGCCGGTCCCGGTTATTTTATAATAACGCCGCGGCGGGCCGGAGACCGAAGGCTCAACTTCACTTTCCAGGAGGCCAGTGGCTTCCAGCGACCTTAACACCGGGTATAGCGCGCCCTGCTTCATGATGTCGATATCTTTAGTCTGGGCTTCGATGAGCTTGGCTATCTGGTAGCCGTACATTGGGCTTTGGGCTTTATCCAGCACGCCCAGCAGCACCAGAGAGGCCGTTCCGCCGTTTAATTCCTTCTGGAATTTCTTGATGGCTTCGTTTATTTCATCCAAATTTACCTCCTTCCGCAGTCCTGAAGCTATCCGGCAGACTACTGCGAGATAAGCGTGTATTTCAGCAAAAATATTAACTTGATTATATTATGAATCAACCAGTACATATAAGTTAATAATAGTGTTGAATTAACAATAAGTCAATCCTGCGGAGGGGTGAAGAGAATGTAAGAAAGCGACAGAATAGTATTAAAAGAACAATAACTTTTAAATTAATACAATTATCTGCGATTATCTATAAAAAGCTCGTAAAATAAAGGCAGTTGTATTATTGCTGCAGCGCTTTCTGGCCGGTTATTTCCTGCCGCGTATACCACTTTACGACGGCATCGGCAACGTCAGCGGGGGAGTCAAAGACCCGCAAAAGCTCGAAGTCTTCCGGGGAGATATTGCCGTGTCCCAGCATAGTATTCTTAATCCAATCGAGTAAGCCGCCCCAGTATTTGCTGGAGAACATTAACACCGGAAAGGGCTTGATCTTTTCCGTTTGGATAAGGGTAAGGACTTCCGTGAGCTCGTCCAAGGTGCCCAGGCCGCCCGGCATGATGACGAATGCGGTGGCGTACTTTACCAGCATGACCTTGCGGACAAAGAAGTGGTGGAAGGTGATGGTGCGGTCGGCGAAGACGTTGCACTTCTGTTCCGTGGGTAGCTGTATGTTCAGGCCAACGGATTTGACACCCGCCCGGCGGGCACCCAGATTGGCCGCTTCCATCACGCCGGGACCACCGCCGGTCATGATGTTAAAACCGGCTTTGCCCAGCAGATAAGCGGTCTCTTCAGCTTGCTTGTAACAATCATCTTCAGGCTGGGTACGGGCGGAACCGTAGATCGTCACGGCTGGCACGATATCCGCCAGGCTGTCAAAACCTTCTACGAATTCCCCGATAATGCGGAACATCCGCCACGAATCTTCTTTGACGAGTTGATTTATTTCGTAATGGTTAGTCATGAGACCTCCTCAAGCACTAACAATGGCGTTAGTCTATCTTACTCCAGCGGTACGGTGGAGCCGTACGCCGGCACCGATGTTGCATAACCTGTTTGCTCGTGTAAGTAATTGCTGAAATCCTCGGCGGAGGTTTTTTCTCCGTGAGTAATGAAAACGTGTTTGGGATGTGCCGATAGCATGGAAACCCATTTCAAGAGTTCATCCCGGTCTGCGTGGGCGGAAAAGCCTTCAACTTGCGTGATATGGGCGCGGACGGGATACTGATGACCGTGGATGCGCACGGCCTTGGCACCGTCAACGATCAGTCTGCCCAGCGTGCCTTCCGCCTGGTAGCCGACGAACATCACCGTGGCTTCCGGTTTGGCGATGTTATTGGCGAGATGGTGCTTGATACGCCCTCCGGTGGCCATGCCGGAGCCGGCGATAATCATCACCGTGCCCTTCATCTCATTCAGGCTTTTGGATTCCTCGACTGTTTCCACCTGTTTCAGCCCGGGAAAATCAAAAGGCGAGCGGTTTTGCCGCAGAAGCTTTTGCATATCGCGGTCATATAAATCGCTATAGTGCTTGTATACCTCGGTGACTTTATTGGCCATGGGACTATCGACATATACATCGAGGGGCGGTATCTTTTTCGACATCAGCAGAGTATTGAGATAATAAAGGATTTCCTGGGCGCGCTGGAGCGCAAAGCTGGGCACGATTATCTTACCCCCGGCGGCAAAAGCCTGGTTAACTATCTCCGCCAGCTTATCGGCTATTTCATCCGTGCCCTCATGTTTGCGGTCGCCGTAAGTGGACTCCATGACCACGTAGTCCGTCAGGCGGAAGACATCCGGGTCGTTGAGCATGGGGCGGTCCCACCGGCCGATATCGCCGGAGAAGACAATGCTGCGTTTCTCTCCATTCTTGTTGAACCGCAGTTTTATCATGGCGGAACCCAGCACGTGACCGGCATCGTGAAAAACAGCCTCGATGCCTTCAGCAACTGCTACCGGCCGGTCATATTCCACCGGCTCGAATAGTTTTAAGGATGCTTCCGCGTCGGCAATCGTGTATAACGGTATCTCCGGGAAAGGCCCTTGCCTCCCCTCCCTCATGTGTCTTTTCTTTTTGTAGGCGGCGTCTTCTTCCTGTATCTTGGCGGAATCCAGGAGAATAATCTTGGCGATATCGGCGGTAGCCGGCGTGCAGATTACCTTGCCGTGAAATCCCTCGTTGACCAGCTTGGGCAGCAGGCCGCAGTGGTCGAGGTGGGCGTGGGTCAGCAGGACGGCATGCAGTTTATCCGGCGCGCAGCGGAAGGGCTCCCAGTTGCGGAACTGGAATTCTCTTTCCTGGTAAAGACCGCAGTCCACGAGCAGGGTAGTGCCGCCGGTCTCTATCAGGTAGCGGGAGCCGGTAACGCCCCGGGTGGCGCCCATAAAAGTAAGATTAACATCCATGATAAAATCACCCGTTTCTTTTCATGATAACACCTGAAGTTATCCAATGCCAGTGAAAAGCGGCCGGGGTTTTCAGGGATGATTCGTTTATTTGTTTTTTGAAAATTTTTTTGTACCCTTTCAGCTTTGGGTTGAAGCTGATTTGTTTTTATTTGTTTTATGTTAGGTCAAGCCTGATTCGTAGCTGATTGGTTTTTACCGACCTTTCCTTCTCTGATCTCCCTCTCCGCTGACGGAGATGGAGACGATAGATTGAACTGCGGCAAGCAATTTGCAAGCAAACTATAGTATAGAGGAGTTGGGGGAAAAGGGGAAGTGGAAATTGTCGCGCCGACCTTAACCCCTTTAGTTCCCCCTCTCCGTGTACAGAGAGGGGGGGGTAGGAGGAAAGGTTGTAACCCTTCTCCTTATTGCAGATATATACATATACGAATATAATAATGTATGGAGGTATGAAATGCCCGAACACTTCAACTTAGAACTCTATAAGCTCCAGGCGGAACTCTGCAAGACCTTCTCCGACCCCAAGCGTTTGATTATCATCAGCGCGCTGCGGGGCGGGGAAAAAGCGGTGGGGGAGCTTGTCGGTCTGCTGCAAACCCCGCAGGCGGCGGTCTCGCGGCATCTGGCCATCCTGCGGCACCGCGGCATCGTGACCGCGCGGCGGGAGGGGACGAACATCTACTACAGCCTTACCAGCCCGCGCATCGTGGCGGCCTGCGATATCGTCCGTGAAGTGCTGCTGGAACAGGTAGCCCGGAATAAAGAAATGGCGGAAAAATTAAAAGTATAGCTTCTCTAACCTGAAGGAGAGAGAAATGAGCGAGATAAATACCAAACAGAAAGCCTATCTGGAAGAAAAATACGGCAGCCGGGTAAATTTCCGGCTGACCGAAAGGAAATTATACGGCCATGATATTGCGTCGATTCCCGGCCTCGTCAAGCCCTTTATCGGCGATACGGTGCCGGACGCGGTCGTCCAGCCGCAAAGCGAGGCGGAACTGGCGGAACTCGTCAAGTGGGCGGCGGCCAATAAGCTACCGCTGACCCCGCGCGGTAAAGCCACCTCCGGCTACGGCGGCGTTTTGCCGATGAAAAAAGGACTGGTGGTGGATTTCTACCGCCTGAAACGGATTAAGAATATCGATAACGCGGCGATGACGGCCACCGTAGAGGCGGGCGTCGTCTTTGAAAAGCTGGATAAAGAACTGCTGAAAAAGGGTCTTGCCTTAAAACTTTATCCCTCCAGCTACCCTTCCGCTACCGTCGGGGGGTGGCTGGCGCAGGGCGGCGCCGGCATCGGCTCGTTCGAATCCGGCTGGTTCCGCGATAATGTCATCAGCGCGCGGGTGGTCACGCCGGACGGCGCCATTAAAGAATTTCGCGGAGCAGAACTCGACTTAATCGATAGCGCCGAAGGCATCACCGGCCTCATCAGCGAGGTCACTTTGCGCGTCCAGCCGGCGGCAGAGACGGACGTTATCGCCATCGGCTGCCCGGAGGCGGACGGCGTGCAGCGCATCGCGCAGTCGATAATCGACCAAAACCTGCCGGTATGGTCGGTTCTGTTCATCAACCCGCGCATGGCGCAGCTGAAAAACGAGGTGCCTTTAAGAGAGCACCTGGGCCACCCGGCGGAAGAACGGGTGCTGCTGCCCAGCGCTTATATTGCCCTGCTGGCTTTCCGGCAGAAAGACCGCGCGGCTATCCTGGCGGCCTTAACGGAAATCATGAAGCCCTGCAAAGCGGAGCTTTTAAGCGATGAAATAGCCAGACACGAGTGGGAAAACCGCTTCAAGATAATGGTGGTCAAGCGCCTCGGCCCGAGCCTGGTGCCGGCGGAAGTGGTCGTGCCCCTGCCCAACCTGGGCAAGGTGATGCAAGAAATCGAGCAGAAGGTAGGCCAGCCGGTCGTTAAAGAGGGCGTGGTCATCAAAAAGGGACGGAACGGGAGGCCGGAGGTGGTCATCCTGGGGTTCATCCCTTCCGACCAGCGGAAATTCAGCTACACCTTCGTCTTCGGGCTGACGCTGACCATCACAAAAATAGCGGAAAAATACGGCGGAAGAGCTTACGCTACCGGACTTTATTTTACCGGCGGCGCGGAGAAGATACTGGGCAAAAAGAAGCTCGCCGATATTAAAAACTTCAAGAAAAAAGTCGACCCTGAAGGCATTTTGAACCCGGGTAAAGTCATCAGCAGCGGCATTACCGGCGCGATGATAAGTATCGCTAAAGCGTTCGAGCCCGTCATCCGGCCGCTGGGCAACAGCGTTTCCCTCAAACTGGGCGAACGGCCGGACAAGCCGGTGAAAGACATACCGGCGGACGTGGCCTGGTACGCTTACGGCTGTTCCCAGTGCGGCTACTGCGTGGACGAATGCGACCAGTTTTACGGGCGGGGCTGGGAAAGCCAAAGCCCGCGCGGCAAATGGTACTGGCTAAGGGAATACATGGAGGGCCGGGAAAAGTGGGACCAGTTCATGGTGGACACGATGATTGTCTGCACCACCTGCGAGCTGTGCAACCTACGCTGTTCCGCCTCCCTGCCCATCGAGCCGTCATGGATGAAATTAAGGGGCAAGCTCATTACCGAGGAAAAGAGGATGACCTTCCCGCCCTTCGAGATGATGGCGGCCTCGCTCCGGAAAGAGGGGGACATCTGGGCGGCCTACCGCAAAGACCGCGACGCCTGGTTCCCGGAGGACCTGAAAGAAAAACACGGGCCGGGACATAAGGCAAAAGTGGCCTACTTTGCCGGCTGTACCGCCAGCCACGTGGAAACGGATATCGCCATGGCGTCTGTCAGATTACTGGATGAGGCGGGCGTAGACTTTACCTACCTGGGCAAAAAAGATAACTGCTGCGGCACCCCGATGCTGGTCTGCGGCAAGTGGGACGTCTTCGAGGAAGTGATGCGGCAGAACATCCAGAACATGAAGGACGCCGGCGTGGATACTGTCGTTACCTCCTGCCCGGCCTGCGATATGATGTGGCGGCAGACCTACCCGCGCTGGGCCAAAAAGCTCGGCATCGAATACAATATTACCGCCAAACACTACAGCGAGTTAGTAGCGGATAAGATAAAGAGCGGGGAATTCAAGTTCCCGGAGAAAATCAAAGATACCACCGTGACCCTGCACGATTCCTGCCATATAGCCCGCGTATCCGGCGTATATGACGCCCCGCGCGACCTGATAAAAGCCATCCCCGGCGTGAACTACGTGGAAATGGAGCACTACCGGGAGAAGGCGCACTGCTGCGGCAGCGTCCTCACCCTGATTAAAGACCCGCCGGTGGCCGCAGAAATCGGGAAGGCGCGTATCGAGGAGGCGATGGAAACCGGCGCGGAAAAACTGCTGGCCCTCTGCCCCTGCTGCCAGTTCCAGTTCCGCGTTTCCGCGGAGAAAAAGAAACTGCCGCTGGAAACAATCGATCTGGCGCGGTTCGCGGCTTCCGCTTTAGGTTATAACTTCCCCGACCCCAACCCCGAGGTGCAAAAGCAGTGGGCGGTCTTCGAGGCGATGATTGCCCTGATGACGCCGGAAGGCTTTGCCAAACTCATGGGCACGATGTGGCCGGAGATGATCGACGCGATGCCCTTCGGCATGGGGCCGATGATGCGGGCGATGGGCAAGATACCCGGCGCTTTAAACCTGATGAAGCCGATGTTCCCCGTCCTCTTCCCGCGCCTGTTGCCGATGATGATGCCCAAGGTCATGCCGACGATGCTGAAACGGGTGGCGGACGCTATCCCGATGCCGGACTACATGCAGGCGCAGATGCCGGAGCTGATGCCCGGAGTGATGGATAACCTGATGCCCCACATGATAGGGGACGTGGTGCCGCTGGTAACACAGCCGATGATCGATTATTTGAGAGGGAAGGGGAAATAACAAGTAGCAACCGGTCAAGTATCAAGGAAAAAATAAGTACCAAGTAAAAAGAGGATTACCTTACTTGATATTTATCACTTAACCAATTCCTTGATACTTGTTACTTGGCATTTGATACTTATCCCTTTTACCCCCCTTTTACCACCGCGTCCGGGTTTTCCACGAAGGGGTTGGTGCGCAGGGCGAGGGAAAACAGGAACGGATACCTGTTTTTCAGGTACTGCATATAGTCCAGCCACTGCGGGGTCAGCAGGGCATAGACGCGCTTGATATCGTTAGCGATATGGGCGGTATCCGTTGCCGGCAGGTCCGTGAAAGAAGGCCGCGCGGCCAACTCGTCCCGAAGATGCACTGCGGCCCATAAAAGCTCGGCGTAGTTCTCGTTCTCTGTGAGGTCGGCGTTTTCCAGCTGGCGTATCAGCAAATCGCCCTGGCCGTGGAGGTAGCGGCGCATTTCTTCAAGGTTTAAAAGCGCGGGGTCGATGTTATGTTCGTGCCCGGCGAGTCGCTTCTTCAGCTGCCGGAACTCGGCCGCCGACCATTGCGGCGTCACCAGGAAATTCTGACGCACGCTGGCGATATCGGGGTCAAGGCCGGCGAACATGCGCAGCAGGTCGTTGCCCGTCTCGGTAAAAAAGACGCCCACCAGCATGTTAAGTCGGTGCCGGTGCAGCGTCAGCTGCCGCCGCTGTGTCAGCCACTGGGCGAGACTGGTCAGCAGGGTCAGGAAAGAACCGATGCCGATGATGATAATGAATATCGTGAAGATCTTGCTGGCGGGAGTCGTCGGAGAAATGTCGCCGTAGCCAACGGTGGATATCGTGGAAAAGGTGAAATACAGGGCGTCCAGAAAAGAGAGCTTTTCCAGCAGCATGAACCCGACAGTCCCGATAATCACCACCGCCACCGGCAGCAGCAGCAGGTATCTTAAACGCTTTAAACTTAGCATGTTTCTATCCGTTTACTTTCATGATACAGGGGAAATCAAAAGGATACAAGATAGAGAATGATAAAGAACGGGCGCACGTTAATAGGTGTAGATGAGTGCGTAGGGTGTGGGGCATTGGGTTGAAAACAAAATCCCTCGCCTGTCTCCCTCTCCCATCAAGGGGGGGGGTATCAAAAGTATTATTTTATGGTCATTTTGACCCCGATGCAAATCGGGGGAAAAATCCGTAACCACCTTTTCAGGTACGGATTCTTCATCGCTTCGCTCTTCAGAATGACTTTTGATACAAGGCTCATCA
>DAOUGB010000040.1:0-3846 GCA_034429595.1 Dehalococcoidales bacterium | reverse complement strand
TTTTACGAGCTCTTCCCGGAAGTTCCATGTCATCTCTTCCAGGTGCGGCATCGCGGTAATATAACCATGTCGGGAATGGTGGCAATAGCTGTATGTGTTTTCTCCAACCTGTGTGCGAATTAACCTGTTACTTGCAGCCTGATAGTCGTAGTTCCTTGTCCAGTTGTTGCCCGCGGCCTGATGCTTCATTTGCAGGATGTTGCCGGCATTATCGTATTGATAGCTTTGCTTGTAGTTCCGCATCGCCAGCGGGTCGCCGGGATTCAATCGCTGCATAAAGGGCGCATCATTCCAGTTGTCCCGGCCGTCAAAAGTCAGGCCGGCTGCGTTTTCCCTGCCGGTGGCTTCTCTCAGACGATACAGGGCGTCATAGGTATAGGTTGCAACTCCGGTGATCTTTTGGTTTTGAAAAAACACGTCCGGCGCGATTTTATCTTCTATGTGGGTGATATTGCCGACCGGATCAAAGGTATAACGCCAATCCTGCAGAGGATCGCCGTTTTGCCTTTTGGTTTCCAGCCTTTGGAGGCGGAAGGTCTCTCGGTCATAATAAAATTTGGCGACAACATCATTACCGTAGACGATTTTTGTCCGCCGGCCTTTTTCGTCGTAGTCAATGTCTTTGATGTAGACAGCGGTGATGGCGGGGGCGGCATGGGCTACGGTTTTGCTGCGGAGCAATCCTGCTTCGTTGTAAGACGTCCTTATGACGCTGCCGTCCGGGGTGGTTTGTACTGTAATTCTTCCCAGAGCGTCTGTTGCGGCGGCGAAGGTAAAATCCTCGTCTTCCAAATCGTTGGCCAGGTTGTCATCTGTCCAGTTGACCGTGTCTTTGTAATTACTGAATAATTTTCGGGCGGTTGCCCTCGGCTGCCCTTTGAAATCGTATGCCGGATTTGTGGTGAGTCCGGCGGCGTCGTAGTGTTTAACAATTTGACCTCTGAGGTTTTTCATTTCCGGATCAGCTTCTGCTTCTCCGTAAAATATCCTTTCCACAACATGATCGAGCGGTGCGGTGCCGTCTCCGCCGGTTATCTTGATCCGGGTAAGACGGTGCAGGGGATCATCATAAAAATATCTGAACTCATGATTGCGTTCATCCCAGGTGCTAATCGGGCTGCCGAGGACATTGCTTAACAGCCATCTCTGACCGGCGTCTCCGCTGTTTTGATATATCTTGTTGCCCAGCATGTCGTATTTGCATTGCATAACCGTATTGCCTCGGGCATCGGTTGCGCTGAGCAGATTTCCTTCAATGTCCAATTGTATTTTAACGAAATAAAATTCATCCGCCCCTGTGTTCATGTCTTTGTTGTGCTCAATGGACAGAACCGGTCTGCCCAAATTGTCCAGGCATTGAACATTGGGCGTATCGGCGTGTGCGGCTGCTTTTTCCGCGGCTGCTTTTTCTTGCACCGGGTCTTTGCCTTCCGCAATCAGTTCGTCATCCATCAGGCGGTTGATGCGTCTGGAATACCAGGAAGATTCGCCAACGGTATCATTGGGGTCATAGAAGATCTGCTGCCAGGAGTTGAATTCGGTTTGAGAAAAAGTGCCGTCGGGCAACTCGGTTTTAATGAGCCTTCCCGGAGCATCGTAGTACATCAGAGGCGATACCCCTGTTTCCAACAGTTCCTTCCAATCTTCATATTGGTGCGTCACCGAAAAGTAAGGCTCATATTGTTTTACCTTATTGCCTTTATTGTTGAGCACCGTCCTGCCGCTGCCCGTCCAGCGCAGTTGTGCGGGATCAAGCGCGGCGGTATCAACGTCTGCAACCGAGTAAGTGTTGTTCTCGTTGACAATAACTTGTTTTGCTCTTCCCGGCCCGGCCTGCACCTTGGTCATCACCACCTGGCCCAGACCGCTGGAATATTCGAAGCTGAGTCGGACAGGAGAATCGCCGTTCGTTTGAAAATGCTCTTCCCGGGCGATAGAAGCGACGGCCGCCGGTTTGCCGGAATTCAGGTACGTGTCGAAGTCATAGAGATATCTTGCTGTGGCGTGCTGCAGCAGGTCTTTTCCCAGGCCGGTTAATTGAACGGAATCCGGGGCATTGAAAAAACCGGCAATCTGCGTCTTCTCTGCGGCGGAGGTAAATTCGGTCAAACCGTTAAGATCATCCGCTTCGCTGCCTTTGCCGAATACGGCCACGGCTTTGACCAAGCCAAGTTCGTCCACCAGAACCTCGGATAAATTGGCGTTGGCGTCTTTCATTCTCCGGGGGCAAAGTGTGCGGAAATTAAAAAGGTCGACGCTTGTTTTATTGCCGGCCGCATCTTCCGTTGCTTCTATGAAAAGGAAGTAGCCGCCGTAATACCGGACTTTTGTTTTAGCGCCGCCGGGATCGGTATAGGAAACCGGCGTATAAAAACGATCTTGTGCGTCCACAACGGTTTCAGCATTTTCGATGAACTGCCTTGCGCCCGAACTAATCCACCAGTTGCCGTCATCCTCATTGATAAAGAACTTGCCTTCCAGCATCAGGTCTTCATTGACCCTTGCTCCAAAAATGTCGTGCAGGAGGGCGGGCGTGCAGGCCAGCCGGCGGCTTTCGAAAGGCAGCGCCGGTGAATCCAGTTGATGCAGCGGCAGGGCGGACGTAAGATCATTTTTATAAAAGGTGCTGCGTACGTGCTCTATTAATCTTCTTTGCGCCTTTCCGCCGGACAGGGGTGTTTCTGTTTCATGGTATTCTGCCTCTGTTGATTTGGCATCGGACAGGATGTCTGCAAAATCGCCGGCTGTATAAAAAAAGCCGGGTTTAGGAACGCCTTTTAATTCAAAGGTTTTCACTTCGGAAGGCAGTCGCAGAAGGTATGCGTCCTCATTGATCGCATCGTTGGTGAAACGATTCTGCGTGTAGATAACGGCTGTTTGATTTTGCGCCTGTTGCGTCTGAACCGGTAAAGAGGTGTCCGCCTGCATCCGGGGGTATACCACAGCCGCCGATTCCAGAACATTGCCGTATTCATCCAGTTTGATATTCAGATTGTGGGTAATTCTAGGATCTTTGGTGTCGCGTTCATAGTTATAGGTGATGGCTTCGCTTTCTTGAACCCTCAAGACCGCATGCTCGTTCATCCCCCGGGGCTGCAGCAACTCTATGCTGTAGCTGCGGGCGTCAACGGAATAGGGGGTGAGTTGCTTTTGAATTTGTTCGGTGGTTGCTTCTGTTAACGGTGCGTCGGAAGCAAACACTTCCGAACGCAGACACATGCCTTTGCAGGCCCGCAGTGCCTCCCGCCATTCTTCCGCGCTTAAATGATCGATGCTGGAGAGATTCAAACCGGAGGCGGCAATGAGACGGGCATCGGACCAGGGTGCTTCATTGTTGACCGCCGGGAAGCCCTGCCGCGCCATTTCTTCATACCAGTATTCGTGCGCAAACATATTGTGCATCTTCCCTTTGCTGGAAAAGGCTCCGGTATAAAACCACCGCCTGGTGACAACGGGCGCCTGGTGCAAGGTTTTTTCGACGATATTGCCGGCACCGCCCTTAACCCAGTGATCAAAATCCTCGGCATCGATCTGCTCTACCATGCCGAATCCCCTGAATTCCCGTTCGTCATGGTCATAATAACCGTGGTGGTATTGGTAAGAACTGACGAAGCGATGCCCCGTAATTCTGTCTCTTATTTCTGTTTTGGAAATGCAGTGAACCGGAAAATGCAGTTTGGTAACCCATGGTCTGCCGGCAAGTTTGTCTGCAATGTAAAAACTGGTGGAAGGAGTGTATTCCAGCGCCACCTCCTTGCCCAGATTGTTTCTGTAAGCGGTTAAGAGATACGGTTTCCCGCCGTTCATCAGGTCTATGTACTTCAACGGGGCGTTATTATCCTTGGC
>DAOUGB010000039.1:0-39246 GCA_034429595.1 Dehalococcoidales bacterium | reverse complement strand
CCGGCCTGCGTGAACACCTGTGTCGCCCGCGCTTTAACCTTCGGCGACATGGACGACCCGAACAGCGAAGTATCAAAGCTTATTAAAGAGAAAAACGGTTTTGTCCTCCACCCCGAATACGATACCGACCCGTCCGTCTACTTTATCGACGGTACGCACGGCGGCAAGGAGAGCAATAAAGCGCGTCCGGAAGACATAACCGATTCTATAATGAACAAGGCAGGTGTGTAATGAATACGATACAGCCGGTCCATCAATGGATGGTCAATTACACCCGCCAGACAGAATGGATTGATAACCGCGGCATCCTCCTCTGGATAGCTTTTTATACCGGGGGCCTGGGCGGCGGCTTATACCTCGTCTCGCTCTTTTTTAATAATTTCTGGGGCATGCTCATCGGGTGGGGGGTGGTGGCTATCATTAAAGGCGGCACCCACCTGCTGTTCCTCGGCAAGCCGTGGCGCTTCTGGAGAATCATGAGCCACCCGCAGACGTCCTGGCTGGCGCGGGGTTTCCTGTTCGTCATCGGTTTTGCGGGTGTCGGGGCGCTACAGCTTCTGGTTTCATGGTTTTGGCCCGGCGGCGCCGCGGAACTTGTATTAAAGATTATCGCGGGTATTTTAGCGTTTTGCGTAGCCATTTATACCGGCTTCGTGCTTAAATCCGTCAAGGGCGTGCCCTTCTGGAACTCCTGGCTGCTGCCCATTTTGTTCATCATGTGCGGTATCCTCGGCGGCTTCGGTGTGGCCGTGGCTATATCCGTGGCGGGCGGCGGCATCGAGCTGGCGGCGGCGGAGCTGGGCAGCCGGATATTGCTGGCCATCAACATCCTGCTTATTATCATCTATCTGTGGCTGGCATCCCGGCGCGAGGAAGTTGGCAAGCTGACGGTGCTGGAGCAAATCTACGGCCATAGCGCGCCGGTATTCTGGGTCGGCATCGTGGCGCTGGGCATCGTGATACCGCTAATCGTCACGATAACGGGTCTGGCGGCGGGTGAAGTCCATCCCGCTATCTTAATCACCGGCGTCGTTTGTGAAATCATCGGCGGTTTATCCCTGCGTTATGTCGTCCTTAAGGGCGGCGCGTACAAACCGCTGGTAGCTATCGCGCCGGAGGTATCCAAAGAACACCACGGCACGCCGGTCATCAACCGCTGGAACTAACCCGAATCGATACAGGAAGATCATAGTGCAATGAGTGAAGAAAAGATAATCAAGACCACCTGCAAAAGCTGCCACGGCGGCTGCGGCGTGCTGGCGACCGTCAAAGACGGCACGATTATTCATGTAGAAGGCAACCCGGACGCGCCTACACGCGGCACGATGTGTTCCAAGGGCCTGTCCGCGTTACAGCATGTCAACCACCCGGACCGCATCCTTTACCCGCTGAAAAGAATCGGGCCGAAGACGGAAGCGGCCAAATGGCAGCGTATTACCTGGGACGAGGCGCTGGATACCATCGAAGCCAAAATGAAGGACGCCATCGCCAAGTACGGGCCATCATCAATCGCGGTATCACAGGGAACGGGGCGGGGCTATAACGAATACACCCACCGCTTCGCGCGGTCTATCGGCACGGCGAATATCATCACCCCCGGCTACGTCTGCCACAGCCCCCGGCTGGGCCTTTACGGCCTGGTTACCGGCTACGGCCGGCTTTATTGCGATTATCACGGCTGGGGCGGCGAGTTCCCCAAGACGCAGATTTCCTGGGCCAAACAACTGGAAATTTCCAGCGCGGACGGGGAAATGGCCGTCTGGTTCCTGAACAGCCTGAAATACTGTAAAAACCTCATCGTCATCGACCCGCGGGAAACGGCGCTTTCTTCCCGCGCCACCCTCTGGCTCCAGATACGGCCGGGAACAGACGCGGCACTGGCGCTGGCGATGATAAACGTCATTATCAATGAAAATCTCTGGGATAGAGACTTTGTGGAGAACTGGACTTACGGCTTCGAGCAGCTCAAGGAGCGCGTCCAGGAATACACCCCGGAACGCGCCGCGGAAATATGCTGGCTTAAGGCGGATGATATCCGCAAAGCCGCCCGCATGTTCGCGGAAGATACCCCCGGCTGCATCCAAATTGGCAGTTCCCTGGAGCGGCAGGCCAACTGCGGCCAGACGCTGCGCGCCATCATCTGCCTGCTGGGCGTTACCGGCAATATCGAACGGCCGGGCAGCATGATTGCCTGGGTGCCGCCGGATACCGGCGCGCGCGAAGACTTTTTTACGGAAATACCGATTACCGATGATATGCGCAAGGGCATCGTGGGGGCGGACAAGTATAAAATGGGCGCCGCCCGCACCGCGCACTCCGATAGCGTAATTAAAGAACTGCTCGGCCCCGACCCCACGATCAAGGTATGGTTCAGCGTGGGCGGCCAGCAGATAATCCACCTGGCTAATACCAAAGAAGTCCTTAAAGCGATACAGAATGTTGAGTTTATGATTCATGCCGACCAGTTCATGGGCCCGATGGCGGAACACGCGGATATTGTGCTGCCGGCTGCCCACTGGCTGGAAATCGACGATATTTTTGATATGCACCCGCGCTTTATGATTGAGGCCCACAATAAGGTAGTCGAGCCGCCGGGCGAGGCCTGGCAGGACAGCAAAATCTTTAATGAAATCGGTAAGCGCATCGCGCCGCAGTACTGGTTTGAAAACATCGAGAAAATGCTGGACTACCAGCTGAAAAAAGGCAACCTGACATGGAAAGACTTTAGCAAGAAGGTCGTCCACGCCCGCATGGGCAAAGACCAGATTTACTACAAGTACAAGACGGATTACTGGCGGAAAGGGGGAGGCTTCCCCACCGATACCGGCAAAATGGAGTTCTACTCCATCAAGCTGGAAAACCTCGGCTATGACCCGCTGCCTTACTTCCAGGAGCCGGGGGAAAGCCCGGTTGCCACGCCGGAGATTTATAAAGAATACCCCTGCATCCTGACTACCGGCTACCGCCAGCCTTTCTATTTCCTTTCCCAGTACCGTAATATCCCCTGGCTGCGTAGTTTTCAGCAGGACCCGGTGATGCAGATACACCCCGATACCGCTAAAAAGTACGGACTCGAGGATGGCGACTGGGCGTGGATTGAAAGCCCGCGCGGCCGGATAAAACAGCGGGCGCGCCTCTTCCCCGGCATCAAGGAAGGCGTGGTGATGGCTACGGCCAACTGCTTCTACCCGGAGGACCCGCCGCCTTTTCACGGCCTGTTAAGGTCTAACCCTAACGTGCTGACGAATAATGACCACTGCGACCCGATGTACGGGTCGCCGGACTTGACCTGTTTATTATGTAAAGTTTACAAAGCGGAAGACGGGAAGTAAAAAGACGATTAGAAAAACACTAAGGGGCGAGTTCTCACTCGCCCCCTTTTTACGTAAATACAGCCCTTTTATTTGAACATAATGACGTTGCGCAGGGCTTCCCCTTTTACCACCTGGTCGATGGCCTCATTGATATCTTCCAGCGGGAAGCGGTTGGTGATAAGCTCATCCAGCTTTAGTATTTTACCCTTATAAAGCGCGATAAGCCTGGCAATCTCCGTCTGCAATTGTGTCGAGCCCATGTAACCGCCGGTGAGCACCCTTTCATCTTTGATGAACTGGAATGGCGGCAGGGTCAAAGTATCCGTGAATTTGGGTAATCCAACGATGACCGCCATGCCGCGCGGGCCGGTCATGGAGAACCCCTGCATTATGGCCGCGGTGCTGCCTACGGTAATGAACGCGTAATCGACGCCATTGCCGGTTAATTTCTGGATTTCTTTAACCGCATCTACCTTAGATGAGTTTACAGTATGCGTAGCCCCGAATTTTTTAGCGGCTTCCAGCTTCGTGTCCGATATATCGACAGCAATCACAGGGTAGCCGCCGGAAATAGCCGCCCCCTGAACGGCGTTGAGCCCTACGCCCCCTACTCCGATAATGACACAGCTTTCCCCTACCTGTACCTTGGCGCGGTTGACCGCAGCTCCCCAGCCGGTAATGACGCCGCAGGCCAGCAAACACGCGCTGTCCATAGGCATATCAGCCGGGATTTTTACCAGTTGAGACTGGTCAACAACCGTATATTCGGCAAAGCCGGCGGTCTTTAAGCCCATCGCTAGGTCCTGCCCTTTTTTGTTATGCATGCGTGTCTCTTTATCCATCGGGAAAGTAGCGCTGCACAACCAACTGCGTCCCGTCAGGCAGTATTTACACTTGCCGCAGGAAACTAGCAGAGAAACAACCACGGGGTCGCCTTTCTTAAAGCCGGTAACACCCTCACCTATTTCCTCTACATTCCCGGCTGATTCATGCCCGCCGACTATCGGCACCGGGCCGGGAAGCTCGCCTTTAAACATATGGATATCGCTATGGCAGATGGCCGTGGCCGCCAGCTTGACCTTAACTTCGCCCTTCTTGGGTGCATCTATATTTATATCCTCGACCACCAATGGTTTACCAAATTCGTAACAGATTGCAGCCTTCAATGTTTCCTCCTTGTATAAATATTATTTGCACTGGATACACGGTACCATCAGTTTATTTCTCTCACAAAATAAAGTCAAATTTATTCTCTTTCTGTATTTTATTGACAAAGCCCGAATATTAAAACTATGATTAGTTAAACTACGAATGCGGAAGGCTCTGAAGGGGGAGCAAATGGCTAAACAAAGATTATTAAATATCATCGTCACGGAATGCCCATTGAAAATTGCTGAAAAATTCAACAAGTGGTATAACGAAGTCCACGTCCCCATGCTCATGAAGTATAAGGGAATAAAAAAGACAACCCGCTATAAGGTCATGGACGAGGGTAAAGATAAAGCCCAGTTTATCGCTATCTACGAATACGATTCCAAGGAAGACATGGCAGGACTTAACGCCAGCCCGGAATTCAAAGCGGCGATAGAAGAGATGCAGGAAACCTGGAAAGGCCAGATGTTCGATATTAAAATGGCTTTTAACTGCGACCCGATTAAGGCCTGGGAAAGATAATCCCGCAGTAGTATCAACTCCTGATAGAATTAACTTGCTGTGCTATCGGTAAATAGCTTACCATGAATATGGGAGTATGACTGATGATACAGCGATTGCCGGTAAAACGGGCGCCGCATAGAATACTGGCCGGATTGTTTGATTCTTCCGCAACATTTAAAAAGAGCACTGCGGAAAAGGTGATTTTTATTCTTCTAGGGCTGTTAGACCTGGCGCTGACGGTCATGGCTGTTAATCTGGGATTATCTGAACTAAATCCACTGGTCAGGTTACTCGTGCAGATACCGGTCTTAATTATAATCGTTAAATTTTTTATCCCCGTCCTGATAGCCTGGTTTATGCCCGGAAAGCTTCTCTGGCCATCAATCGCCCTGCTGGCCCTGGTAGTTGCCTGGAACGTTAAGGAATTAGTTATCTTCCTGGCTTAAGACATCTACCTTGCCGAGGTACGGACAAGTGCTTCTTCTTTCTGATACAGTGTGCCCATTGTTTCCAGATAAAGCCTGGCGGCACTGACTCGCAGGTGTTTGGTATTGTAATCGGGGTCAGCTTTGAGCTTGCTGTACATGCTGTTCAGGTGATGCTCTACGGTTTTGATATCGATGAAAAGGGTTTCGGCGATGGCGGAGTTGGTGTAACCCTGGGACAAAAGGCTAAGGATTTCCAGTTCACGTGTCGTGAGTTGTTTCAGGAACGGGCATTCCGGTTTACCGGCAAACATGAAAGTGGCCAACGGCGGGTCGAGGATAACCTGCCCCTGGCTTACGGCAATGACCGTGCGGGATAATTGGTCCGCTTTATCCAAGGACTGCTTCAGGAAGAGTGCCATCCCACTTTCACCACATAGCGCCAGGCGGCGTAATAACTCAATATCCTGTGAGTTGTAGAATACAATCAATATCACAATTCCCATCCTGGGATAACTGCCTCTGATTTTTTCCAGCTCTTCAATCATATCCTTATTAAGCTTTTTCACGCTCAACAGCATTACACTCGGAAGCAACTCGGTGACTGCCCGCAGCATGGAGCCCTTCTCTCCACTGCCGGAAACACGCAATACATCTATATTCGCATGCTTGGGTAAGATACAATTGTAAATTTCCCGGTAGATTTCCTGTTCTTCTACGACGTATAAACTGACGCTGTCTGATTTTACCTGCATATTATCCTTACCCTTCTGTTGTTGCCTTACTTATTTAATTACCCAGCTTCTCTCTTCACCACCGTTTTTTAGACAACCTTTCAAATTTTATGCCAATTGTATAAAGAGATGAATAAAAAATTATAAACATATCATTAAAAAAGCATTAAAAATTCATTATTATTTTTGCCAAATGGCTAATTCCCTATTTATTAAAGTAACACGCCCATTGATTCTGCCATCTTAACCATCGTTTGACAATAGATGCTGCCCCTAATTTTGCTATAGGGTTAGCTGTGTATTATGTCTGGATAATCACCCCAAAAGATAATTAGGAAAAGAACAATGCAAAGTTGGTGATGGGATGGTGTTCACTAATAACCAGCGGGGGTAAATTGGTATTGTCTATGCCAATTCAAGGGAGGTAATACATGTGTTTATTTAATAGGAAGCTTTTAAACCAGAAGGGCATAACCGGTATAGAAACCGCAATTATTCTAATTGCTTTCGTTATCGTAGCTTCAGTTTTTGCTTATGTGGTACTCACGGCGGGTCTTTTTTCCACCCAGAAAGCCAATGAAGCTATTCATGCCGGTCTGGCTGAAGCTCAAAATTCAATTGAAGTAAAGGGTAATGTCTATGGTCAGATGTCAAACGGCATCCTGACAACCGTTTATATAACAGTCGGGACAACCGTGGGCGGCGACCAGATAGACTTTACCGATACCAGCAACGGGAGCAACCTGGTAACCATTTCCTACGCAGATGCCTACCAGATATTTACATCCGTGAACTGGACATTGACCAAGATAAACTCCGGCAACGGGGATAACCTCCTTGATAAGAATGAGCTCTTTATGCTTACTATCGACCTCTCATGCGTAGCCGCCGGGGCTGATAGTGAAGATGAAATGCCCGGCGCTTATCACAAATTCCAGATAGAAATAAAGCCGCCAACCGGCGCCGTACTTGTTCTTGAGAGAACAATCCCGGCCAGAGTTAATCAGATTGTAAGTTTGGACTAACGAGGTTGTATAGCAGGGCGAGTTAAATGACGAATCATATTTTGGTAGGAAGCCTGCTAAAGAATAAACAAAATATGGCTTGTAAATTCAGCCAGTGGCCGCTGGTTGTTGCTTTTATATCCGGCATATTACTAACGGCCGCGGCTGCGCAGATGTGGGGATTGACCGGCATACAAGAACCCCTTACCCCGGCGCCGCAAAATGCGCCAGGGTTATTAGAGCCGGATTATTCCCCGGATTACAGCCCCGCGGATTATGGAATAACCGAAGTAGCTTGAGTGCTACTTAGAGCAGAGTAGATTAAGAACTAAATAACTTGAAATAGCATAAACCGATACTCCGGCGATAGGGAGTATAAAAAATAAGACACCAAAGGTTCAACTAAAAAATATGTAAGGAATTGGAAGGGGGTGATGTCTAAAAGACAATTACACTCATCACGACCATGGAAACAACAGGAAAAAGATGTATTTACGTAAATGAATCTTAAAACAAAGCAACCAAACAACACAGTGTACACCAAAACAGTAGGAGGAAAAATGTACAATAAGTACTTCAAACACGAGAAAGGCATTACCGGGCTTGAGACAGCCATTATCTTGATTGCGTTTGTCGTAGTGGCTGCGGTCTTCGCCTACACTGCCCTTTCTGCCGGCCTCTTCTCCACCCAGAAGGCCCAGGAGGCAGTCTATTCCGGTCTAACGGAAGCCCGGAGCACCCTGGAACTGCGCGGTCCGGTTATTGCCACCGGCAATGAAACATCGGACATCGTAAACCAGATATCGTTCGTTGTGTCCAATGTGCTGGGCGGTGAAGCAATTGATTTCACCGAGCCTACCGCAGACACGCAGACCGGTATTGCAGCCGACGAAAGTTCCAACAAAGTAGTCATCAAATACATCGACGCCAACCAGACCGTTACCGATCTTTTCTGGACGGCTACCCCGCTGGGCGTATCCGATGGCGATGACCTGCTGGACCCGGGCGAGAAATTCCAGATAACCATCGGCAGCGTCAGCTCTCTTAGCGGTGCCGGGAATCTTGACAACGCGCTGGGCTCCAACGACCTCGGCATTAATACTACCTTCAGCCTTGAAGTAGTATCACCGGCCGGCGCCGTGCTGACCATCGAGCGCACCACGCCTGCCAGCATCGAAGCCAAGATGAACCTTAACTAGGTGAAAAGTAGTTACCTCTTGAAGTGAAGTTAAAGGAGTAAAAATGTACAATAAATACTTTAAGCACGAGAAAGGCATTACCGGGCTTGAGACAGCTATTATCTTGATTGCGTTTGTCGTAGTGGCTGCGGTCTTCGCCTACACTGCCCTTTCCGCCGGCCTTTTCTCCACCCAGAAGGCCCAGGAGGCAGTCTATTCCGGTCTAACGGAAGCCCGGAGCACCACGGAACTTAAAGGCGCGGTTATCGCTACCGCAAATCAAACCGGCGCTTCCGGCAGTATCGGTAAGCTAACGTTTACCATTACTAACGTACTCGGCGGCGAACCGGTTGATTTCACAGCGCCATCCGGCGTTAACACCGACGGCACGGCCTCCGGTTCCGCTAACAAGGTAGTCATCAACTATCTTGACCAGAGCCAGGAAGTCAACAATCTCTATTGGACCCTTGACAAAGTGGGGAACGATGATGGAGATTCTCTCCTCGAAGCCGGTGAGAAATTCCAGATAACCGTTGGTTCCAGTCAGTACGATCTTACAACGGCCCTTGATCCGGATTTAAGCGTCAACGATACCTTCAGCATCGTAGTGTTGACCCCGGCCGGCGCGGTACTGACCATCGAGCGCACGATTCCTGCCTATATCGACCGAATTCTGAACCTGCGCTAGTCCGCAGACCAAAGTAAACACGCGGGGTGTGGGCTTTTAATCGAGCCCCCACCCCGATCCGTGGTTTTCAGTGGGTGCTGCCCGCTTCCGGCTGTGGGAACTGTGGATGACAGCGATGAGCATCCGCTCCAAATAAAAATGGAGGTCCGTTGTGGACAAGGCCATAACTACAGCTCTACTTATCATAGCGGGGGTTGTATGCGTGATATTCGTCTTTAACAGTGTTTATCCGATGATAAACCGCTCCAGCCAGGCTATGACCAGCATGGCGGAAACGGTAGACGAGCGGATGAAAAGCCGGATTAGCATCGTTCATGCGGCAAATTCCGCCGACCGAACGGATGTTTATCTCTGGGTAAAAAACGTGGGCGACCAACGGATATTATCAATAGAGGAGAGTGATTTATTCTTCGGGCCGGAAGATGATTTTGACAGAATTCCTTACAAAGATGACGCAGTAGGCTATCCGAGCTGGAATTACACTATTCAGAATGATGTGGAATGGCTTACCAGCGCCACTTTGAAAATCACGATTCATTATGACGAGGATCCGGGAACGGGAATGTTTTTTGCCAAATTTATTATACCTAACGGAATATCCGATGACTATTATTTCAGCATGACGGAACCATAAATGGAAACGGCAATAGTCTCAATAATATGTATAGCTCTGTTAATCTTCGGCGGTATGGCAATGTCCAACGGCTTTATGACCTCTGTCGACGCCAGTACGGCGGGGCTGGAAGAAATGGGGGCCAGGAACGACGCCATTATGAGAACCGAACTTGCGCCGGTGAGCGCCAGCACTACGGTAGCGGCCGGCACTCCGGACCCGCTGGAAATTATTATGGAGAATACCGGACAGACCAAAATGGCCGATTTTGATAAGTGGGATATCATCGTTCAGTACTTAGACGCCGGTGGCACCTACCACGTGGAATGGTTACCCCATGTGGAGGGCACTACCGATACCTACGAATGGGATGTAGGGTGGATAAGGATGAACGGCCAAGCAGAAGTATTTGAGCCAAATGTGCTGAATCCGGGTGAGCAAATTATGATAAAGACCTGGCTCGACCCGTCCCTGAAAGAGGGCGAGACGGGCATGGTGGTTGTATCTACACCAAGCGGTGTAACGTGTTCAACCTATTTTACGATTGAATAACGGCTAGGAAGCAGCCGTTTTTCGAGTATGAGCAAGACACAGGAGCATTGAATAAAGGAGTTACCGGGGAGTCAATAACATGGCAGCAGCAATAGTAACTATCATATGCATCGCCATGATTGTCGTAGGAGGTATGACGTTATCTCAAGGCATTCTTACGATGGTCGATTCTACGGCCGTCAGTGTCGAGGCAATAAGCATCCGGGAAGGTGAAATGATGCGCACCAATCTGGATATCTTGCGCGCCGCCCAGCTTTCCTGGAGCGATTATTTACGCATAACCGTAAAAAACAGCGGCCAGATCAAGCTGGCCAGTTATGATAAATGGGACGTTATCGTTAGCTATGAAGCCGGAGGAGGAACACTGTATTCTACATGGCTCCCCAATACCGTGACCGCGCCGGGGGATAATGAATGGCAGAATGCGAGAATCGGTTTGAACGGACCGTTGGAGTATTTCGAACCAGGCATTCTTAATCCTGAAGAAGAAATGGTTATCCTGGCACATCTCAATCCCCTGCCGGCCAGTGGTACTACAGGGGATATATCGCTGACAGCGCCTAACGGTATATATGATACTATTCCCCTGATAAATCCCGGTTACTTGCGCCTTACAGCACAGAGCGAGACCATTTCTCTGGGCGGTACAAAATATTATGAACTAGCAGAGGCGGCTACGGCTGACGGCTCCGCCATGACGGTAAGAACGGAATTCGATAACGGGGAGGCCGGGCGGAGACTCCTTTACAATGCCGATGATACCAGCCGGCCGGCAAAATACATTTTCCCGCTTATCGGCATCGATGAAATACCGGCCCAGGAGTGGACGGTTTATTATAACGTCCGGGTATCCGGCGGCGGGACTTTCCCGCGGTCCGATACCGATACCGGGTTTAGTATCGATATCCTGGTGCGTCAGGCGGACGGCACCTTAAGAGATACCATCGATACCGAAGCCGCTACAGCCAACGTTACCATGAGTGAAGCGGGGAGTTGGGTGACAGTTAGCGGAATTTACAATTTCACCGGATATTCAGTGGCCGATGAAAATGACTACCTGGAAATAGATTTTTACGGAGAGACCGCCCTCGGGCCTTCCGCCGAGAACGGGTATATGGAGATGCGGGTTGATGACAGCAGTGTATCAATACCCGACCAAACGAGGATAGAAGCTTATTAAGGATAGACATGTTTGAAAAGCTTAAACTAATGTTCCCCTTCTTCGGTAATGAAGGAAAGAAAAGGAAAAGCGGCAAGAGCATGCTGAGCTTTGACCTGTTTTATCAGCTTTCCTATATGTCCACCATTGCGGCATCAGGCGTGCCGCGCGACCAGATTTTTGAGCGGGCAGCCGAGCTGAAATGTTCTTCCGCTGAATATTTTAAGAGAGTCGAACTCGCCCGCAAACGTTTGAAATATGACTACGCCAGGGCCTGCCGGGCCGTAGGAGAACCTTTAAAAGAAGAGGAAGTTAAAGGTCTGCTTTTACGTTTTTCCAGCTCTTTGATATCCGGTGAACCGGAAGCGGATTTTCTGACAAGAGAGGCGGATACGCGGGCCGAAGATTATCAAAACGAATACGGCCGGGCGCTTGAAGCTTTAAAAATGTGGACGGACGCTTATGTCTCGCTGATTCTTTCCGCGATTCTGGTAGTGGTCATCGGCATCGTATCCACGATGATATGGAAAGTTGATACTACGCTTATTATCGCTATGTCGTTTGTCGCCGTCGCTACTACAGTGGTGGGCGTCTGGCTAATATGGCTGGTTTCTCCAAAGGAGAAGACCGTCTTAAGCTGGCCGGGCTCGAAAGGGCAAAAAACAATCGTCAGGTATTTCAAGCCGATGCTGGCCGCGTCGATAATAGTTGGAGTTTTCTTTTTAATTTCCGGTCAGAATATCGGAATCGCCTTACTTATTATTGCCGCTATAGTTTACCCCTTAGGTTACATCGTGGGAAAAGATGAAAAAAGGATATCCAAGCTAGATGATGAAATGGGGACATTCCTGCGTTCTCTTGGCGGCGTCTGTTCCGCGCTGGGGACTACCGTAAACGCCTCATTAGGGCGTTTGGACCTTAACGCCATTAACTTTCTCCGGAGCGGCGTAAAGAACTTACATACCAGGCTAACCGCCGGTATTAAACCAAAGCTATCATGGTCAAAATTTATTGATGAGACCGGGAGCGAGTTATCCAACCGCGCCGTGGGAATGTTCTATGATTCGATAGAAGTGGGCGGTTCCGCCGGCCAGGCGGGGCAACACGCCGCTATGTTTGCTAACAGATTGGCATTACTGCGCGCCCGCCGCAGGACAGTGGCCGGGCCATTCCGCTGGCTGGTGGTTGTAATGCATGCTTGTATCGTTGTTATCCTGGTATTTATTACCGAGGTTATCGTTGCCTTCGGGAACATGGTGGCACAGGCCCAGGAAAGCCTGCCGACTAATTCCGCCGGCTACACTATAGATTCTTTTTCCAGTTTTAATCTATCCGGTCTTGAAATTATGCAACATATGGTAATACCCCTAGTGCTGATATTCACCTTCGCCAATGCTCTTGTTCCGGCGCTGGCGGAAGGGGGCAGCAAATATAAGATATTGAGCAATCTGGGGATAACCGCAGCTATTTCCGGCATAAGCCTGCTGGTACTACCGGAATTGGCCAACCAATTATTTGTCTCGGTTTCCCAAATTTAAGGAGGGCACATGAGTTCAGAAGATGAAATAAAAGCGGTTGAAGCTGAATTCCAAGAAATAAGAGATGAATTAAAGGAAATGCTTTTTGATATTCGCACCTATCTGATGGAAGCGCAGACGCCTATTCCAAATGACCTGGAAAAAGAAAGGCTGCGTGAAGAACTCGATACGGAAAGGAGGTAAACCACCATGGAGGATCAGAAAAGACTTGAGACTCTTAGTGAGGAAATCAAGTTACTGAAGGGAGAAATCAAGAATTCTCTCACCAGTGTAAGAGACTATTTACTTAACATGGAACTCCCGTCTTCCGAGTTCTCGACCATCCTTGCCGCTTTAAGCGGCGATAATAGTGGTCAGAAAGTATCTTTAGATGGTGGTTTAGGCAATCAGGCGGCAGGCCCGGAAGAAATAAAGGAAGAGGCCGGTGAAACCGCCGATGACCTGGTGCAACCGCCAGCGGATGAAGACCTGATAGACCTGGAGCAACCTGAAGATTTATTAGAAGAAATGCCGGCGGATACGCCACTGCTGGGAGAAGAAGAGGGGGAAGAGCAAAATCCTGAAGATATCGTAGAACCTGAAGAAGAAATTGAAGAATTCGAAGACCAAGCGGAAGTAGAGGATGAAGAGGAACTGGAAGAAAACGAGGGGGAGGAAGAGGCTGAAGAAGAGGAGGAAGAAGACCCGGTAGATGAAATCTTGGAAACTCCGGAAGAAGAAAATGAAGACAGCGGCCCTGAATCAGAGATGCCAGCTGAGGAGGAACAACCAATGGAATTAGAAAGGACTACAGCCGATATTAACCAGGGTACCCCGAAGGTAAATATGCTGGCTAACCTTATTAACTGGGTTGCCAAAGCAAAGAAAGAAATTGGTGACGAGATGTTGCCTACATTCCTGGATGTCTATGGCGTCAGCGGTCATCTTTCTCTTGAACTTAAAGAAGTAATACTGAATCTTGCAGAGAGAACCAAGGAAAAGACAGAACCCTGCACCGACGCCGAGGTTTGGAGCCAGGCGATGCTCTCACTGCACGGAATTCTTACCGGCGGTGATGCGCCACTCAATCCGGCGATACCTTCATGGGAAGGAGCCCTGGATGAACAGGATCAGGACGAGGAAATCATCGAGGTAGATAAACAGGATAAACCCGTGAAGCTCAAGCTGGTCTTTCCTAACGGCAAAGGTAAGGAAAAGGAATACTGCCTTGACCTGACACCGGAAGACAACGGAAACGATAATTAGGAAATTTTCCTCCCATGAGAGGGGGTAGCAATTAATGGCCAAAACTGAAACCGGAAAAAAGAAAGAGACGATAGTAACCGGGGTATCGGAAGTTGATGAAAGGCTCGGCGGCGGTATTCCGCTCGGTTCGCTTTGCCTTGTCGAAGGACATTCCGATGCAGGTAAAAGCGTTTTATGCCAGCATCTTACGCATGGCACGCTAACCGTCGGCGATATCTCGGTAGCTTACTATACCACGGAAAATAATGTTAGGAGTTTGATCAGCCAGATGGAATCACTGAACATGAATGTTCTGGACCATTTTCTGGCGGATCATTTGAGGATATTCCCGTTAACGTTCCGTAACGCCGCCATGCAAGGAGGCGCCAAACCATTTTACGTGCTGACACACCACTTTACCCATTTGCCGCAGGAATATAAGTTAATCATCGTGGATTCCATTACGCTGCTGGTAGCCCACAGCAATCCGGTAGCGATTATTGACTTCTTTTCCAGATGTAAAGGTCTTTGCGACCAGGGAAGAACCATCATTGTAGTAGCACATTCTTATGCTTTTGAAGAAGATATGCTATCCCGTACCCGTTCTCTTTGTGACGCACGTTTTAAACTACGTCTGGAACAGGTTGGAGATTCCATGATTAAGCTGATGGAGGTGCTGAAGGTCCGCGGCGCAGAACGCCCGACCGGCGATGTAGTAAGCTTCGATATCGAACCTAAGATGGGCATGAGGATTATTCCGCTTGCTAAAGCTCGTGTCTAGGAGAATAAATGTACAGTCTGCCCTTCGAAATGAAAGCCTGCCCTCAAGACTGCGGGAAATTATGCGGCACCGTTCTGGATAAATGCCCGATATTTCCCAAGCTGCCGCAGGATTTCCAGGAAGTATGCAAACATAACCTGCATCTTCTCCAGTATCTGCACATGCTGCCACTGGATAAGATAGGGCTGCCGCAATATTTTGATAAAGTTTCACGCAAGCAAAAGGGCATTAAAGACCCCAACCTCATCTATAAGGTTGGCGGGGGCGTTTTTATTCATATTTTAGCCAATCCAGATGACATCAGAGACTATTACATTGCCATAGAGCCAAGCATTATTGACCCTCAATCACAAACTCTCGATGAAATAGAAAACCATCTCGCGGATTATGTAGAAGAACTCGAGGGCGTGGCTGATTCCACCAAGCGTCTGGAAATTATTATGCAAATCGTGGACAGAATAGTCACGATAGATGCGGGCGGCGCGCCGATACCCGCCGGTGTGGGCAGCGGTCATGGCGGCAGTAACGGGACCAAGGCGAAGAAAGCGCTTTTCCTGAAGCCAAAAAACAGCGGGAAAGTACATATCACACCATTTCAGTATACCGCCTTACGCTATCTATTGCGGCGTAAGCTGGAAGGCATGGATGTGATGGACCCCATGATTATCGACCCGAACATCGAAGATATTTCCTGTTCCGGAGTCGGGAATATTTTTGTCGAGCATAAAATCTTCGGCGGTCTGCGGACGAGTATCGGGTTTGAAGAAGAAGAAGCGCTGGATAAATTTGTTATCGAGCTGGCCGAAGGCATCAAACACCCCGTCACCTTCCGCGACCCGGTGGTAGACGCCACCCTGCCGGACGGCTCCCGTATCAATATCGTCTACGGTAACGATGTCTCAAAAAGAGGCAGCAACTTTACAATCCGTAAATTCAGCGATACGCCTTTGAGCATTTTAGAGCTTGTCCAGTTCGGCGCGCTTAACTATGATATGGCAGCTTACCTTTCGCTTATTCTTCAGGAAAACATGAATGTCTGGGTATCCGGTGAAACCGCTTCCGGTAAAACAACCTTGCTCAACGCCCTGACCACCTTTATCCCGCCGGAATCCAAGATAGTCAGCATCGAGGATACCCCAGAAGTCCAGGTGCCTCATCATAACTGGATACGCGGCTGTACACGCGGTTCCGGTAAGCAAGGCGATGCTTCCGAGGTCTCAATGTTCGATTTATTAAAAGCTGCCCTGCGTCAAAGGCCTAATCTTATCATCGTCGGTGAAATCCGTGGTGTCGAGGGGGCAATCGCGTTTCAGGCGATGCAAACAGGGCACGCCTGTATGAGCACTTTCCACGCAGCGTCCGTTTCCAAGCTGATTCAGCGTGTTACCGGCAATCCCATTAATGTGCCGAAGACATATGTGGATAACCTTAATGTTATCGTCATCTGCCAGCAGGTACGTCTGGCTAACGGCAGTCAAGCCAGACGCCTGACCAGTATTAATGAAATCGTCAGTTATGACTCTATCGCGGATTCATTTTCTTTTATCGAGACATTTGCATGGAATCCCGTAGATGACAGTTTCTTATTCCGCGGCTTCCAGAACTCTTACCTGCTGGAAAACAAAATAGCTCCCCGGCGCGGTTTACCGGAAGATAAGAGACGCCAGATATACAAAGTGCTAAAGCAAAGGGCAGAGGTGCTAAAGCGTATCGCAGACCAGGGAAAAACCAACTTTTATGATGTTTATGCCATATTATCCAAAGCCTACCGTGACGGGTATTTTAAATAAGTGTTTTTCCAAAAAATCCTTCAGTTTTAAGGAGACCCAATATGAAATTTGGCGGTTTTAAAATCGGGAAGTCAAAAGGGACGAACACCTCTCAAGAGGAAGAAGTCGCCGAAATTACGGAGGACTTACTCCAAAACATAGAGCAAGATGGCGTTCCGGCAAGGCCACACGCGCCGCTTCAGGAACTAGCCCTTGATGCCGGAGGAGGAGGCGGCGGGCCGGATGAAATCCCGGTTGATGAAGTTGAAGGAGCAGCTGAAGATGACGCCGAGGCAATAAAGCTGGTAGAAGTACAGGCAGACCCTACTACTCCCCCAGATCCGGCTACTCCTGTTACTCCCACGCTTTCCACAGAGCAAAAAAAGGAACAGGATAAACTGGATTTAGCTACTTCAATCGGCGACATCTTCAATAACATCGAGGATGAGGAGAACCCGCTGGCGAACCTGGTAAAAGCGTTGCCGGATGTGGCCGCTACCGAGCTGCTGGATGATTTGAAAGAAATAAACGATATCATCAAAGACTGGCAGAAAAAATAGAATCTGCTGTGAGGTACTCATGAAATCAAGCTGTTTTCTGGACTGGGTATATACCCCGATAAGATTGGGGGGGTATCATGGTTGTCGGTAAAGGAGCGGGAGGAGTAGCCTGATAATGAGGGACAACTATACCTGTTTGACTTCATGGCGGTATGCCGGAAATGGAGACTACGGCAGAAAAATAAAGCATCGCCGCCGACCCGTGGAGGACTCAAAATGAGTAATAAACGTAATAGAAAATCAATATGGTTGAACAAACACCTGCGTTATATCATAGGCATCATGGTGGTTTGTTCCCTTTTTTACTATTTACCGGCAATTGCAGGGCGTATCGGGTGGACGGGCTTTTCCGAATCTATGAACGGTCTCCACAATTTATACGGTATAGATTTCCTCGGGCTGGTATTTTTCGCCCCGGTAGTTTACGCCGCTTACGTGCTGGGGGTGATTCCGGCAGTTATGACCGCCTTGATATCCATGCTGGTTTTACTGCCCTATGCCATACTCATCGATAACTATCCTAATGCGCTGTTCAAACCGACCGCTTTCGTCATAATTTTAAGCGCGGTAGGCGCGGTAGTGGCGATGCTCCAAAAAAGCGAGCAGCAGCACCGCCAGAGAATGAAAGAAATGAAATGTCTTTATGACATCGGGCGGGCATCTGGGGACAGCAATTCCATTGATGAGTTCCTGGGCAAAGTGGTTACGCTGGTCCCCCAGGCATTACTGAACACAGAAGAAACCAAGGTCAGAATAACGTGCCGCGACCAGGTTTTTAAAAGCCCTAATTTTCAGAAAGCCCACAGTAAAGTGGCGGAGAACTTAACTGTCAACGGAGAAAATATCGGCATCGTGGAGATTTATTCCACGCGTGATAATCCTTTTCTGAAGAAGAGAAATCATCTTACCAAGACGCTTGCGGAAAGAATCGGGGCAGCCATACACCAGATTGAACTGGAGCAATCACTGCGCGGCTATTACGAGCAATTGGAAAAAGAGGTGGAAGTAAGGACCAAAGACCTGGAACAGGTACAGGAAAAACTTATCCGTTCCGAGCGCCTGGCAGCCGTAGGCGAACTGGCATCAGGCGTGGGGCATGAATTACGCAATCCGCTGAATGTTATCCGGAACTGCGCTTATCTGCTTAATATGGCTTTATCCGAGAAAACCGATGAAGAAGCGGCGAATACCCTGAAAGTCCTGGATAAGCAGATAGATGCCGCCAATAAAATCGTGACCGACCTGCTGGACTTCACCCGTATCAAGCCGCCGCAACAGGTAAGGGCCGACCTTAAGAGTTTGCTCAATGAAAGCGTTACTTATATCACCACTCCGGAAAATATAAAAATCAATGTGAATTTAAACGGCCACGCCCAGCCGGTAAGGACCGACCCCGAACAAATAAACCGGGTTTTTACCAATATCATCACCAATGCCGTACAATCGATGAACGGCAAGGGCGGAGAATTGAACATCGGCGCCGGCGTTGATGATAACTTTATTTCGGTTATTTTCGCAGATAACGGCTGCGGCATACCCGCCGAGAACCTGGAAAAAATCTACGAGCCCCTTTTTACCACCAAGCCCAAGGGTATCGGTCTGGGGCTAGCGATTACTAAACGACTCGTCGAACAGAACGGCGGGAAAATCGAGGTTGCCAGCCAGGTAGGACAGGGCACCACTTTTACCGTAAAACTACCGATAGAAAAAAGGAGAGACGCCGCAAATGAATGATAAACCCACGATTCTCGTCGTTGATGACAACCAGGATTTACTGAATACTTTTGCCATGATATTAAAGCGCCGTGGTTTTTCTGTCCAGACGGCGGGTAACGGCGTTTCCGCCGTTGATAAATTTAAGGAACAGAGCTTTGATGTAACGCTGATGGACATCGTTATGCCTGATATGAACGGCGTGGACGCTTCCAGGAAAATGAAAGAGATAAATCCTGAAGCACCCATCATATTAATGACGGCGTATTCCGATGATGAATTGATACAATCCGCCAGAGATGGCGGCATCAATAAGATCATCCATAAGCCGATAAGAATCGACCAGTTGATAAAGTTGATTAACGAAGCGGCTGATGGACAGCCGATACTCGTCGTCGATGATGACGCTGATATCTGCGATACGCTGACCAAAATTCTGAAGCAACAGGGGTACGATGTCCTGACCGCCAACAGCGGCGAAGAAGCCATTACGATGGCGCAGTCCAAATCCTATCAGATGGCTTTTATCGATGTTAAACTGCCCAATATAGATGGGCTGGAAACCTTACTAAGATTGAAAGAAATCAACCCGGACCTCATGGTTATCATGATGACCGGTTTCCGCAATGAAGTAAAAGACGCATTAGACAAGGCCCAAGCAGCGTCAGCCATCACCTGTCTTTATAAACCTTTTGACCCCGCCGAAGCGGCGGAACTGGTGAAAAAAATCGGTAAAAAATCCAATCGCGTCCGGAGAGACAATGGAACCTAAAGACAGTATCCTGGTAGTGGATGATGACCACGATTTTCTAGGCATTATCCGCCAAATACTAGAGAAAAAAAACTATATGGTAGAAACCGCCCCTTCGGCAGGAAAGGCGATATCCCTGCTGACCGAGCGTTTCTATAACGTGGCAATCCTTGATATCAGCCTGCCGGATGCCGACGGCACGGAACTGCTTTCGCATATTCTGGAACTCCGTCCGGATATCATCGCCATCATGCTTACCGGGCATTCATCAGTGCGTAATGCGGTGCAATCGCTGAACCGCGGCGCGTTTGCTTATCTGGAAAAACCCGTTGACCCGGAGAATTTGTTATCCGTCATCAGCCGCGGACTGGAAAAACAACGCCTTGTCATGGAAAACCAAAAACTGCTGGATGAATTGGAGCGTCATAGCCGGGTCACTAATACCCTATTGAGCGTATCGCAGGCCGTAGCCCAGACACTCGACCTGCAAAAAATAATCGATTCCGCCCTGGAAAAGGTGGCGCAGTGCACAGGGGTGGAAGCAAGCTTTATTTACCTCGGCAGCAAAGATAATTTAAAATTAACCGGCCAGCATGGACTATCCTTAAAATCATCACGCGAAATACCTCAAGAATTGAATGGTACCGGCGGCATATTTAAGAACATCGTAGAGCAGGCCGGGGCTATTATTATAGAAGACCTGACCAAATACAACGGGGCGGAATTACGCTTCTTGCAAAGCGGCGGATACCACTCTTTCGCCGGTATCTCTTTGACAATTCTCGGCGAGAGTATCGGCGTCCTGGGAGTAGCTACCGACTTCGTTAACTGTTTCAGCCAGAACAACATAGAACTGCTTACGGGAATCGGGCGCGAAATCGCTATCGCGGTCAGGAACGCCCAGCTATATGAAGAAGCATCGAGCGCTAAAGCGCTACGGGAACTGGATACCATGCGCACCGAGTTTCTGGCCAACGTTTCACACGAGTTGCGTACACCGCTGGCAGTGATCAAAGGCTCCGCCAACAGTTTATTGCAGCCGGATGTAATTTTTGATGAAGAGACGCGGCGGGACTTCCTGGTATCAATCGATAAAGACGCCGATATCTTAACGCGGCTGGTAGACGATTTGCTGATGATATCCCGTCTGGAAGCGGATGCGCTGGAGGTCAGGAAAAAACCCCACCACCTGCATGAAGTTATCTATTCCATAGAGGACAGGCTGAATAATCTGACCATGAAGCACCATCTGCATATCGATATTCCCAAAGAGATTCCGCCGGTGGAAATCGACGAGGTGCGTATCGGTGAAGTATTGACTAATCTCGTTGAAAACGCGGTTAAATTCGCTGAAGACAATACAAACATTACCATTCAAGCACAATTAAAAGATAAGGAAGTCATTATTAGCGTTATCGATGAAGGCGTCGGCATTCCTCCGGAACTGCATAAAAAAGTATTCGAGCGGTTTTTCCAAGGCGACGGCCGCAAGGCAGGACGGAGGAAAGGAGCCGGACTGGGGCTGGCTATTTGCCAGGGAATCGTGGAAACCCACGGAGGGAAAATATGGGTGGAAAGCCAACCGGGCAAAGGGTCAAAATTCAGCTTCAGTCTGCCGCTTAACTAAACACGGGGGGTACAAACATGGACAAAAAACATATACTTATCGTGGATGATGACCCGGCGATTTTGAGATTGCTAAGTACCAATCTCAAGGCCCGCGGGTACGAAATTCACACCGCGGTGGACGGAGAAGAATCTCTGGAAGCCGTACAGAAGGACTTTGTCGACCTCATTATTCTCGACTTAATGATGCCGAAGGTTGACGGAGTGGAAGTATGCCGCCGTATAAGGCAATGGTCAGACGTGCCAATCATTATCCTTAGCGCCCGCGGCGATGAGAACGACAAGGTAAAATGCCTGGAACTGGGCGCGGACGATTATTTGACCAAACCTTTCGGCATTGCCGAACTTTTGGCAAGGATTAAGACCGCCTTCCGCCATCGCGGCGACCCCACCGTAGCCCCGGCACAATCAACCTTCACCTGCGACGGCATGGAAATCAACTTCGCCAAGCGGCGGGTAACCGTGGACGGCAAAGAAATTACCCTCACGCCTACCGAGTACGCTTTATTGCAGCACCTGGCAGTAAACTCGGATAAAGTGCTGACCCACAGTATGCTTTTACAGAGCGTCTGGGGCAACGAATATTCTTCCGAGAAAGAATACCTGCGTGTCTTCGTGGGAAGGCTGCGCCGCAAGCTGGAGCCGGACCCCAAGAACCCCAAATACATACAAACGATTCCCGGTGTGGGCTATCACATATCGAGCACGCCCGTGGCTACGCCGGTAGCTTAGTCCGGTATCTTTAAGTTTCAATGACCATAAAAGGGAGCTTAACCAGCTCCCTTTCTGTTAGCATTATCCGCCTTTGTTTTATCCGTTTTGCAATTCGTTTCCTTTCCCACGAGCGCCTAGCTTCAGCTTTTCTGTTCCACATCCGTATTTTTATTTGTCTATTTACCAGGTAATAGAGTACAATCAGTTAAACAATTTCCATCATAATCTATACAAGGTTTACCAAGCTATGACCAAGCATGACGCTGTATCCGTTTCCGGCTGGGATAACTGCCCCGCTCCGGTAAAGGAAAAAGTAAATAATATACTAGGGTTTTTACGTCAGTATTCCGGTAATGACCTTACCGGATTTTATCTGCACGGTTCACTGACAATGAATTGCTTTAACCCGAATACCAGTGACATCGATTTTCTGGTGGTTGTCGAACAAAAGCTGACAACGCAACAAAAGAAAGATATAATCAAGTATTTCCGCGATATCGATAGCGGCGCAGCAGAAGCATCTCCCGAGATGAGCATCGTAACCCGGGAAAGCCTGAAAAAGCTCGTTTATCCCTCCCCTTTCGAGCTTCATTACAGCCACGATACCCGGGATGATTATACCAGCGGGAGAACAGGCTGGGAGGAACAGCGTTTGGATACCGACCTGCCGGCGCATTACGCGGCCATCCGCGAGCGTGGCATCCGCCTTTACGGCAAACCCATTGAAGAGGTCTTTACGGAAATTCCCCAGGAAATGGTCATCGCTTCCATCATGCAGGATCTTCACTGGATACGCCAGCAAATGAGTTATCTGCCCTTCAGACATATTATCCTCAATCCCTGCCGCGCGCTAGCTTATATCAAGGAAGGCATTTTTCTATCTAAAAAAGAAGGCGGCGAGTGGGCACTCCATAATTTACCGCAGCAGTACGCAACCATGATTGAGCAGGCCCTGGCCGCATATTCCGGCGTTAATGATACCGCCGCCCCGATGATAGACGTGCTTGCAGAATTTATTGATTACGCCATCAAGGAGTTTATTTATCTGGCCTCAAAAACCGATGCCGAAAACATTTATTTTAAAAGGAGCTACTAATTATGAATGCTAAGGAGATGGAAGCCAAAATCAAAGCGCTGGAAAAGAAGGTAAGCCTTTTGGAAGATGTTAATGAAGTCAAAAGGCTGCAGCGTGTTTACAGCTACTACGTGATGCACATGATGCGCGATGAAATATACGACTGTTTCGCGGACCGCGATGATGTCGTCCTGCGCTGGCTGGAAGGCACCTGGAAGGGCAAGGCAGGCGTCAAGCGATATTTCGGGGTGGGGAGCGACCGCCCGGAACCGCCGCCCGGCTTTTTACACCAGGTCATGCCGATAGCGGGGGTGGTGGACGTGGCGCCGGACGGCAAGACGGCCAAGGGGCGGTGGTATTCCTTCGGCGGGGTGGCTGTTCCCGACCAGAAAACCGGCAAGACCAACCCGTCTATCGTCGGCGGGCTTTATGAAATCGATTACATCAAAGAAAAGGGTGTCTGGAAGTTCTGGAAAATAGACTGGATTATCCCGTTAAGCATTAAAATCCCGGCAGAATCATGGACAACAGTTGAAGACCTCGGCAAGGCAATCGCGGTTTTCAATGCCCCGGGCGCCGACGAACCGTTCGTGAAGGGCGACCCGCGCTTCGTATCCGGGTACATTTTCCCGTTCCATTATAACCACCCGGTTACCGGCAAGCCGACTTCCGAAGGCAAGAAGAACGCCAAGCTTTTATCCAATGTCAAAGCCGCGGAAAAGACCGTAAGGGCCACTCTCGGTATTGGGTCCAAGGCTAAAACAAAAGCCGCATCCAAAGCCAAATCAAAATCCAAAAAGAAATAGTCGTTTTTCCAGGTTCTCCTTACTAACGACTGATGAGGAGGAACATGCCTGAAAGAAAATACGAGAAGTATATCATCAAAGAAGACAAATCCCCTCCCCCGCCAGCCGAGATGCTGAAAAGGCTGGAGGAGCAAAGAAAAGCCGGCAATTACACGGAAAGCACGCACATGTTCAACCTGACCAATGCCGTGGCCAAGGGGGCTTTTTACGTAGACTGCGTCTGGATGTGGAGCCAGCAAGGACAAGTATACACGGAGATATCCCATACCCACGAATGGGATGAGGTCTGGATTTTTGCCGGGACGGACCGGGAAAACCCCAAAGACCTGGGCGCCGAGCTCGATTTTTACCTCGGCGACGAGCAATACATTATCGACCAGAGCTGCATCGTTTTCATCCCGGGAGGTGTCCCCCACGGCCCCTGCGGCATGAGAAAGATAGACCGGCCTCTCCTGTTCATTACCATGGGCAACAGTAAAGCCTACGATAGAACGTCCGGTAACGAGACTTAACCCGGGGGAGATGAAAATGTCTGACAAAAAATACGCAAAATACATCATCACGGAAAACATCAGGACGGAACAGCCGCCGGCGGAAATGATGAAAAGGATAGAAGCGCAGCGTAAAGCCGGCAATTATACGGAAGGCACCGCCCTCTATAATTTGAACGATAAGATTATACCGGGGGCGATGTATGTAGATTGCCACTGGCTGTGGAAAACCCACGGGCAACAGGGCATCCAGACGGAGATAGCTCATACCCATGACTTCGATGAGGTACTGGGGTTTATCGGGAGCAACCGGGAAAACCCGCGCAAGCTGAACGGGGAAATCGAGTTCTGGCTGGATGACGAGCAGTATATCATCGATTATTCCTGCCTGATTTTTGTGCCGCGCGGCCTCAAGCATTTGCCGCTGGTTTTCCGCCGCATCGATAGTCCCGTTTTCTTTTTCACCGCCGGAAACAGCACCGCTTACACGCGGTCGTCCGGTAATGAGTAGTTTAAGTAATTTCTTGATGAGGAGGCTTAATTAATATGGCAGCTAAAGCGAAAACGAAATACGGGGAATGCATCCATACGAAAGACCTCATGCGTAAAATACCGTACTACGGAGGTCCATCTATCGTAGCGCACGACGGGGAACTGGACGCGGACGTATCTATCGGCTATCACTGCATCGCCAAGAAAATGTCCTTCGACGAGCCACATTCCCACAAATTCCCGGAAATGCTCTGCTTTATCGGCGGAAACCCGGAGGATATTACCGACTTCGGGGCGGAGATAGAGTTCACGCTGGGCGGGGAAAAACACCTCATTACTAAACCGGCAGTAGTTTCTATTCCCGGAGGAGTAAAGCACTGCCCTATCGTCTTCAAGAAAGTGGCCAAGCCGCTGGTTTTCCTGGAAATATCCCTGACGCGCATCTGGAAGCCGGCCGGGCGCAATATCAAAAAGAAAGCGGACGCTATTAACAAGATAGCCGAAATTAAGCAGGCGGCGGCGAAGAAAGCGGCACCGGCGGTCAGGAAGAAAACGACCGCCAAAACAAAGGCTAAAGCAAAGAAATAACTCCTGAAAATCTATAAAGAGCAACAAATCGAGGTTAATAACGGGTGATTTAGCCTCGATTTGTTTTTAGTATTATGTAAAATACGAGTTGCATTTTCACGTTTTTTTCTTTTCTTCACGGCCCTACCGCATCATTAACAAAGAATTTATCTTATAATTATTGCCGTTTATGCTTTGTTTACATCCCCGATGTTAGTCTTATACATACGCTAACGCAACCGAATGGAGGAGACTAACATGACATCTAAAATAAAAATTCTGACCGTCAGCCGGGATTCTTCACTGGTGACTTTACTGCAGAGAGAACTCAATGACGGGAATTACGAAATAATCAATACCGAACGCTGCGGCGTCTATCTCCGGGACGTGCTCCGGGCGGAAAATCCCGCATTTATCATCCTCGATATCATCATGCCTTCCCTCGACGGTATCGGCACCTGCCTGCAAATCCGGCAATGGACACAGACGCCGATTATGATGCTTAGCACCTGGGACACCAACGGCAATACCGTCAGGGGCCTGAACCTGGGCAGCGACAGCTACCTGACCGAGCCTTTCGGGATGGATGTCTTGAAAGCACGGATTGAGGACACCTTGAAACGCGCGACGGCAACCGATCCGCTATCCAGTCTCCGCTTGAGCAGAAACTAATATCCCGGTTAGCTAAAGTCTTGATTATCCGAGCCTGGATGTAAAAATCCAGGCTCTTTTTTCTCTATCTTTCACCGTATCTTTCCAGTTTCATATTTATTTTTTGTTTACGCCTTTGCAATGTCTGTTTATGATTTATTACCTGCCGCAGCAATAAGCTTATGCATGGGTGTTAACCCTTAAAAGGTACACAGGCAGCACCCATCCGCCGGTAAAAAAGGGCCGAGGAATGAAAAAAAACATTTTCTTTATACTGTGCGCGGCAATGCTGCTGGCTCCATGGCCGGTAGCTTATGCTTACGACAATGTTAACGCCGCCAGCACCTCCCTGACGATTATGGCAGCGGATACGGCAAGCGCGCCGCAGTTAAACGGATACGGTAACGCCATCGGGAGCATTACCGACGGCGACCTTTTTGAAATCGATATGACCGGCACGGAAATAGATACAGTATTCAGACTATCCATTACCAACGCCGACGAACTTTTTCCTAATTACCGGTTCATGAACATGAAAATAGGTGTTCTTACACAAGCGGCGGGCAGCGAAGCGTGGGAAAAACTAACAACGTCCGGAGGCGAAGAGCTCCAGCCAATCTACATATCAATGCACGGCGGTATGGCGGAGTTTAAATTGCCCGGCGGCGCTAAATACAAAATAACCATCGAGAAAGGCTGTTTCTACTGCTACGGAGTCACGCAGGCAACCAAAGCAGCAGTACCCCGGTTCTACCTTGAAGCCGGTTAGCCGTAAAAAATATTAAACACGGAGAAAACGAGTTGTAGCGTTGATACGACTCTGGAGGGAAAAAATGATTATATTATGGATTAGAAAGAACAAGGCAGGCAAACAGAATGGAACGGGTAAAAAGGATACCGAGTCCTTCCAAGAACACGATGATATCATGAAGAGGTTCCGCCTGGCCCACCCGGATGTCAACCTCTTAAGTTCACGGGACATCATGACTTCCGAGGGTAACCTGCTGGCGCCGGTACACCAGGTGAAACTGGCGGAGAATATCCAGAACTAAGACGGCACCGCGTAAAATATACGTAAATTATAATTTGAACTTTTTGAAGAAACTCTCTTCTTTTTCAGGGGAGGAGAGCTTCTTCTTTTTTCCACTAATGTCATTCCAGCGCAGGCTGGAATCCACCAGCACCGCGGCATGCTGTTTTCCCCATAGATTAAAGCCTTCGCCAGAATTACAATACCAGGAGAATTTAGCTTTGATACCTTGCCACGCAGGCTTGATAATGTTAAAATGATTAACGGTAATATGATATGGGCCGCTAGCTCAACCGGCAGAGCAGCTGACTCTTAATCAGCAGGTTACAGGTTCGATTCCTGTGCGGCTCACCAGATTCAATTTTAGCCCCTACTAACATGCTAATTCGGCAAATAACCCAATCGTTTTTGAAGCCCACGTCCCATACCTAATTTTACCAAATTTCACGGTTATTATGACCCTCACCTCGGAAACAGCTACACCGTGACTTAGAGTCTTCCGGTATAATCAAAATCGAATTCCTGGCAGGATGGGAATTGTTGAAGTTGTAAAAAACTGAACGCGGATTCAACTTCTGCAGATATTGGTTTATGTCTTGGATTATAATGAATTGTCCATCCTCTTGGCTTATCACCTTCAAGCCACGTAAAAACAAACTTGAATATCGAATCTTCCGATTCTTTTATGTGTTGTACCTTTTGTGCATTATGTCCGTCACTACCAACATAATAAATTTCACTTTTACCTTGGGATGTTTGTCCGTAATAAAACTCCCGTCCTTCCGGTTGATCCAATAGGAAGCCACAGTTTTCTAAATGTCGCTCTGCTTATACTAATGCTTCATACATCGGGTTCAATTCAGTTGCAAATGATTTCACATTACATGAATCGCGCGTTTCGGCCACGATTGAAAAGCACCTGCCTGAAAACGGTCATGCTGAAGGCTGCCGGAAATTTATGGATGCAATAATCGCGCGCCAGTAACAGGAATCGGTAAGCTATTGCCGGATTATTTGCACCCACACCCTGAAATTGGGTAAACTAGAGAAAATCCCCAAAAGCCAGGAAGGAGCATTATTGTGCCCAGACGTAACGATGTCAAAAAGGTCATGATAATCGGTTCAGGGCCCATTATTATCGGGCAGGCCTGTGAATTCGATTATTCAGGCACCCAAGCCTGCAAAGCGCTACGTTCGCTCGGTTACGAAATCGTGCTGGTAAACTCCAACCCGGCCACCATCATGACCGACCCCGGCATGGCAGACATCACTTACATCGAACCGCTTAACGTGGAAACGATGATAAAAATCATCGAAAAGGAGCGTCCGGACGCCATCCTACCCAACCTGGGCGGTCAGACCGGCCTTAACTTAAGCTCGGCCCTGGCAGAACAAGGGATACTGAATAAATATCATGTGAAAGTCATCGGGGTGGAACCGGAGGCTATCAAACGCGGCGAGGACCGGCTGGCTTTCAAGGAGACGATGACGGAGCTTGGGATAGACATGCCCCGCAGCAAGATTGCGAAAAGCGTCGAGGAGGCCGAAGCTATCGCCACGGAACTTGGCTTCCCGGTGGTCGTCCGCCCCGCTTATACGATGGGCGGTACGGGCGGCGGGCTGGTATATAATGCGGAAGAGCTGCGTACCGTGACCAGCCGCGGCATTACCGCCAGTATGATAGGGCAGGTACTTATCGAAGAATCAGTAGAAGGCTGGGAAGAACTGGAGCTGGAAGTTATCCGCGACCACAAGAACCAGATGATAACCGTCTGCTTCATCGAGAATGTGGACGCCATGGGCGTACATACCGGGGACTCGTACTGTACCGCCCCGATGCTCACCATCAGCCCTGAACTACAGAAACGTCTCCAGGAATATTCATATAAAGTGGTGGAAAAAATCGGGGTCATCGGGGGGACGAATATTCAGTTTGCCCACGACCCTAAAACCGACCGGGTGGTGATTATAGAAATCAACCCCCGGACATCACGCTCTTCCGCGCTGGCCTCCAAAGCTACCGGATTCCCCATTGCTTTGATTTCCGCCAAGCTGGCGGCCGGGTTGACGCTGGATGAAATCCCCTACTGGCGCGACGGCACGCTGGAAAAATACACTCCTTCCGGCGATTATGTGGTGGTAAAATTTTCCCGCTGGGCATTTGAGAAATTCCGCGACGCTACGGATAGGCTGGGCACGCAGATGCGCGCCGTCGGCGAGGTGATGAGTATCGGCAAGACCTATAAAGAGGCCTTCCAGAAAGCCATCCGCTCACTGGAGAACGGACGCTACGGGCTCGGCTTCGCCAAAGATTACCATGATAAATCATTGGCAGAGCTGCTGCAAATGCTTAACTATCCCACCAGTGACCGCCATTTCATCATGTATGAAGCCATCCGCAAAGGCGCGGATATCCAGGCGCTTTATAAAAAGACCTACATCAAACCCTGGTTCCTGCAGCAAATGAAAGAACTGGTAGACCTTGAAGAACAAATACTTAAATACAAGGGCAAGAAGCTGCCGGATGATTTACTCACGAGAGCGAAGAAAGACGGCTTTGCCGATAGATACCTGGCGAAGCTGATCGGGGTAAAAGAGCAATCTATCCGGGAACAGCGTACCAAGCTAAATGTAGTAGAAGCCTGGGATTATGTACCGGTAAGCGGCACGGAAAACGCCATGTACTATTATTCCACCTATAACGCGCCGGATAAGACTACCGTAAGCAACCGCAAAAAGGTGATGGTGCTGGGCGGCGGGCCGAACCGTATCGGGCAAGGGATAGAGTTCGATTACTGCTGTGTCCATGCCGCTTTCGCCCTGCGCGAGATGGGCTACGAGACCATCATGGTCAACTGCAACCCGGAAACGGTATCTACCGATTATGATACATCGGACAAGCTGTATTTTGAGCCGCTGACGGTGGAAGACGTGGTGAGCATCTACCAGAAAGAAAAGCCGCTGGGCGTTATCGTACAGTTCGGCGGGCAGACGCCTTTAAATATCGCCGAAGAACTGGAGAAAGCCGGGGTAAAAATCCTCGGCACGACGGTGGAATCAATCGACATCGCTTCCGACCGAGGCCGGTTCAGCAAGGTCATGAAAAAGTACGGCATCCCGATGCCGGAGTCCGGCACCGCCAGCACGCTGGCGGAAGCGCTGGTCATCGCCAAACGCATCGGCTATCCGCTTATCGTGCGGCCGTCTTACGTCCTCGGCGGGCGGGGTATGGAAATCGTGCATGACGAGGAAGAGTTAAGAATGTACGTGGCCGCCGCGGTGGGCGTGACGCCCGACCGCCCGATACTCATCGACCGCTACCTGGAAAACGCCATCGAGACAGAGGCCGACGCGCTGTGCGACGGCAAGGACGTATTTATCCCGGCGGTGATGGAGCACATCGAGTACGCCGGGGTGCATTCTGGAGATGCGGCCTGCGTTATCCCGCCGGTAAGCATACCCCAGAAACATATCAATACCATAGAAGAGTATACGCGGCGTATCGCCAGCGAGCTGCAGGTGGTCGGCGTGATGAATATCCAGTACGCTATCTGTAAGGACATCGTCTATGTGCTGGAAGCCAACCCGCGTGCTTCACGCACCGTGCCACTGGTCTCTAAAGTCTGCGGTATTTCCATGGCTAACCTGGCCACACAATTGATGCTGGGCAGGCAGCTCAAAGACCTGAAACTGCAAAGGCGCAGTATTCCTCACTTCGGGGTAAAGGAAGCGGTATTTCCCTTCAGCATGTTCCCGGAAGTAGACCCCTTGCTGGGTCCGGAAATGAAATCCACCGGCGAGGTGCTGGGCATCGCCAAATCATTCGGGCTGGCTTTCTGGAAAGCGCAGGAGGCCGTCACATCTCTGCCCACCAGCGGCACCGTACTCATTACGGTCACCGAGAACGACCATGCCGGCTCGGCGGAAGTTGTACGGCAATTTGCCAACCTGGGCTTTAAAATAGTCGCCACCAGCGGCACGCATGATTACCTGGAGAGCTGCGGGCTGCCTTCGGTAAAGATACTAAAGGAACATGAAGGCCGGCCTAACATCACCGATGCCATTAAAAACAAGGAAATCCAGCTGGTCATCAATACTCCGGTGGGGAAATTAAGCAAGTACGACGATTCTTACATCCGTAAGGCGGCGATCAAATATAAAGTGCCTTACATCACCACGCTGGCGGCGGCGCTGGCGGCGGCCAGGGGTATCGCCGCTTACAGGGAAGGACAATCTTCTGTCCGCCCGCTGCAGGAATATCACGCGGATATCAGCTAGGCATCTATAAAAACCCCCTTAACCCCCCTTTATGGGAGGTGTATCAAAAGTATTATTTTATCTGACCCCAATGCAAATCGGGGGAAAAATCAGCAATCACCTTTTCAGGCACTGATTCTTCATCGCTTCGATCTTCAGAATGACTTTTGATACAAGGCTCCCTTTATGAAAGGGGAAAACCATTTGGAAAAAAGAAAGCGGGCAACCGGTTGTTACGTCGGTTGCCCGCTTTTATTAATCTACCAATTACTAATTTACTATTTCTTTTCTTCTTTAGGCGGCGGAGGCGGCCCGCCGGGGAATCTCATGGGCGGCCACATTTCTTCCGCAATTTCAGGGAAGCCAAGCTCGATGAGCTTTTTCTTGCTGGGCTTGGCGGTATTCAGGTCCCAATCCATAGCGCCCATGTTCCAATAGACCTGCGCCGGAACGTTAATCGTGACGCCGGCCAGAGGGCCTTCCGGCTGCGGCGGATCGCCGACGATTCTGCCGTGCGGCGCCCAACTTAGTTCGTTAATGCCCTCGCGGAGGTTGAAGAGGTGCCGGATGACACCGATTCTTTCACCGCATTTTAATATCTGTTCGGTGGTATAGTTAAGGCCGGTTACCGCATTAAAGAAATCCTTATGTTTATCCGGCCCTGCCCCAAAACCGAATCCGATCAGGCACATACCGGTAGAATTGGTAATGTGGGTACCATAACCGCTGGGACCGAATCCCTGGGTATGGCGTCCCGGCGTGGCATCCATCTGGTAGCGGGAGTAGGACATGCCGCCGCCGAGTTTGGGATCGTGCATACCCAGTTCCACACCGCCGATGTGCACCGCGTATTTTTCCGCGCCCTTGCCGATTTTCTGGGCGGCCCGCATGGAGCCATCAGCCAAGATATCACCAAGGCCTTCTCTTTTAGCTAATTTCTCCGTCATGGCGACGATGGCATCAGGATTACCCCATTTAAGGTCGATACCACCAGTATCTTTCTTGGTGATAATGCCGTTTTCATACAGCTCGATGGCGAAGGCGATGGTGCTGCCGGTAGCAATAGTATCCAGACCATAGCTGTTGCAGATATGGTTTACCATGTTAATGGATTCAAGATCACTATTGACACAGTTAGCACCGAAAGCGCCCTGGGTCTCGTATTCCGGGCGGCGGGTACCTTCAGGATATTTGTATTTGGTGCCGGCTTTCACGACAGCTTTACAGGCGATCGGGCAATGCCAGCAGCCGCCGAGTTTCGTGACATAACCGGCCAAAACATCATTCTTAAGGCCGGTCACGTCTTTCATTTCTTTAATACCGATACCGCCCCAGTTCTTCACGGGGGTATCACCGCTAAGCGCTGAATTGGCCGTCAACGCGGAAGTGCCGAACTTATGCAACCCTTCCAGGTTCATGGGGCCAGGGGCTGAAAGCTCTTTTACATGTTGTTTCCTTAATGACAGGATAGCCTCTTTATCCGCTACCGGAACCGTCATGGTGCCGCGGGCAACGACAGCCTTGAGTTTCTTGGAACCCATGACCGCGCCGAGTCCGGAACGACCGGCCGCGGAACCATGGTCAGTCATAACCGCCGCCATGAGAGATAATTTTTCTCCCGCCGGGCCGATGCAGGCAACATGGGCATCCTTGCCGTATTCTTTCTCCAGGGTTTCCTCGGTATAATAAGCGTCTTTGCCCCAGAGAGCGGCGGCGTCTTTCAGTTCCGCTTTACCTTCATCAATAAGAAGATAGACCGGTTTCTTTGAAATGCCCGTAAAGAATACCGCGTCAAAACCAGCGAATTTCAGGTAAGGGCCAAAAAAGCCACCGGAATTAGCATCGCCCCAACCGCCGGTAATCGGTGATTTGGCGACGACCTCATAACGCGCACCGGCAGGAATTTGCGTGCCGGTGTAGGGACCGGTAACCATGCCGAGAATATTCTCCGGCCCAAGCGGGTCCACTTTAGGTTTCATGCGGTCATAAAGGATTTTAGCCCCCATGCCGTACCCTCCGAGAAAGTCCTTATACAGACTGTCCGGAGGTTCTTCTACAGTAATTTTGCCAGCAGAAAGGTCTACCCATAAGATCTTTCCCATATAGCCAGGTATCATAAGATGCTCCTTTCAAAACGCTTGTTTACATCAATTTTACTAACGTAAAAACGCAATGTCAACAAAGCTAATTTATGGTCTATTTGCTCTATAACATATCAACTTTCTTTAAGCACATTCGCTAAAAACGTAAAGAGCTTCCTTGACAATGAGGCCTGCCAGGGTTATGATTATCAACACCCTGACACATGAATAAGCCCAAGGAGCGATTGATATGAAACTATTAATCTGGCTGCTCATCCTTGGTATCGTGCTGATAGTGGCAGGCGTAATACTATTACTTATATTATAGCACATTCAATCGTATACGACTATTTTTCAGATAGTAGTCATTGTATGAAACGCCTTTTATTGAAGTGGGAACTCATCGGTATAGCGGTAATATTTTTACTGGGGTCAGCGTTTCATTTCATCTTCGAGCTGGCCAGCAGCTGGCCGCCCGTTGGCATCTTTGCCGCGGTCAACGAAAGCGTTTTCGAGCACCTGAAGCTTACGTTCTGGACGACCGTGATTTATGCCGCTATCAGTTATAAATTTTTGAAATCCAGCACCAAGAACTTTATCATCGGCAAGGCGGCATCGCTCTATACCATGCCCCTGGTGATAATCATACTGTTCTACGGCTATACAACGCTGACGGGGATAGAGAACGTGTTCATCGATATCTTCATTTTTCTTATAGCCGTAGCCTGCGGGCAGTTTATCAGCTACGGTATTTTAAAAAGCGGGGCTTTACCCATCTGGTTATCCCGGCTTTCGCTGTTCATGATAATCGCGCTGGCGCTGATATACGCCATCTTTACTTTTTACCCGCCGCAGGTGGATTTTTTCATGGATGCGAACTCCGGCACCTACGGCCTACCCGGCGATTAGTTATTCATCACTTCCGCATCCCCGATGATTAAAAATACTATCCGGACGGCCAGTATATTTTTCCGCCTATCGGCCTGTTTACGGGTGATATTACCTGTAGTATAATTTCAGCAAATCAGGTATCTTCTTGCGGAGGTTGCTAAAATGGACTTGACACCGGAAGAAAGAAGAAAAATTTACGAGGAAGAAAAAGCCAAGATAGACGCCAGGGAACAAGCCGAAAGCGAGAAAGGCAATATGCCGCCAGAGACATCCGTAAATCTTACGCCAAGAGCTGCCGGGCTGCTTTGTTATCTGGGCGCGTGGATTACAGGCATTATCTTTCTTGTCATCGAGCAGAAGAACAAATGGATACGCTTTCACGCCGCACAATCGCTGGTGGTTTTTGGCACCCTGTTTATCGCCGGTATTATCCTCGGATGGATACCTTATATCGGTGATTTTTTCTCCGCTGTTCTAGGGATTATCGGCGTTATTCTCTGGATAGTCCTGATGGTTAAGGCCTATAACGGCGAACGGTTTAAAGTACCCTGGGCCGGTGATGTTGCGGAAATGATAATCGGCACCAGCGGCGGGATACCGGATTATTCCCAAACGCCACCTCCGGCAGCGCCGCCGCCTCCCCCAACGGGAACAAGCGCCCAGCAGATGCCTTCCCCACCCCCACCACCTCCCTCTCCATCAATTCCGACGGCCGCGGCTACCGATGAAAAAACCAGCCGTAAAATAGATGAATTTTTCAGCCACAAGCGCGAGGGAAAAATCACGGCATCGGCTTTTGCGATTGCCTGGTGCATTATCGTCGCCATCTTTTTTAATTTCTTTTATCAATACGTGGCTTACTATTCCGGGAATACAGACGGCGGCATAGTAAGCTGGACAAGAGCGTCTTTCTTCACCAATGACATCAGGCTCTGGTTACCTATTTTGAATGTCGCGCTGGTAGTGGCCATCATTGCCCACATAGTTATGATATTGGTCGACAAAGACCTGCTCCGTCAGGCGCTGCATCTCATTACGGATGGGTTCGGGCTGGCGACGGTTATTACGCTGCTGGTTGTTTTCCCTTTCGATTTCAACGTGATACCAAACCACGCGGCGGCGACCGGGACAAGTCTTGGAGTAACGATAGTTTTGATATTCATCGCCGTAGGTTTTGGCATCAGCCTGCTGGTGAGATTGATCAAACTGCTGGTAAGTATCGGCAAAGCGGTTACAAAAACAGCCTAATAAAAGGGATATTGTTATGATGAAACAAATCGAGGCTGGTCAGCCTCGATTTGTTTTTTAGTTATACAGATTAAAAGCCAACGGCTTTAACAACCCGAATTTCAGGTGGGGAACCGGAGGTTGCCGCGATTGACATCACGGCTGCCCCCACAACATACCGAGGAAATCAAACGCTGCGGCTTTTTTTCACCGCACCGGGGGCAAATAACTTCTTCATCACTATCGTTAATACTGCGGAACGACTCGAATTTCTCGCTGCATTTTTTGCACTGATAAACATAGATGGGCATAAAGGCCTCCTTTTAGCCATATATATTATTATTGTATTTCACGGCTAACGGAACAGTATGTGATTTTTATCGCAACAAATTTGACAGAAACAAGGATATCTTATATGCTTTTTTTATCAGGAGTAATTTTAGTCTACGAGACTGTTTCAGGAGGATAGGTATGGCCAAGAACGGCAATTATATCAGAGAAAAAGCCAGAGAAACAAAAGTCATCCGGCAGGCTGATGTCGTCGTCATCGGCGGGGGGCCCGGCGGTATCGGCGCAGCTCTATCCGCCGCCAGAAACGGCGCGGATGTAGTCCTTATCGAGCGTTACGGTTACCTGGGCGGCATGGGCACCGGCGGACTGGTGACGATTATCCCGCTGCTGACCGACTACTTTGGCAAGCAGCAGATTGCCGGTATTACCCAGGAATGGATCGACCGGCTGATCGCCCGAGACGCCGTCGATTATCCCAAGAAAGAGCACTGGGGCTCGCTGGATAAAGAGCTGGTCCGGTATTATTTCCAGCGCAGCTTTTTCATGACGAGACTCGACAGGGTAAGCTATGCCGCCATTATAGACGCCGAAATTTCCAAATATGTACTCCAGGAGATGGTGAAGGAAGCCGGCATCAAGGTCTATTGCCACGCCTGGGGCACCGAACCGATTATGGAAGGCAATCACTGCAAAGGCGTGGTCATCGAAAGCAAATCGGGACGCCAGGCCATACTGGGTAAAATCGTTATCGATGCCACCGGCGACGGCGACACGTTCCCTTATGCCGGTATCGAATTCGAAGACGATATCCCGCCGAACTACCGCATTTCCGCCCTAGCGCTCTGCTTCTGGGTGGACGGCGTCGACCTCAAGAAAGCGAACGAATTCCGCCAGAAGAACCCCAAGGAAGCGATGGAACTAGGCCGTAAAGCCATGGAATCCGGCGCCTTCGGCGGGTATTTCACCAGCAACCTGCCCAACCAGGACTCCATCGTCTGGTTCCACAACCGCTACGCCAACAAGAGCCAGATAGACGTGGAAGAACTGACAAGAGTGGAAATGGAAGGACGCGAGAAGGCAATAAAAACACTGGACTTTTTCAGAAAGAACCACCCGGGTTTCGAGAAAAGCTTCCTCGTCCTCACTTCTCCGCAGCTGGGCACCCGGTCCAGCCGCCGCATGAGAGGCGAGTACTTCCTGACCATCAAAGACATGGCCGATAACCAGCCGTTCGTCGATACTATCGCCACCTTCCCGGACCTCGACCGAGGGCAGGCGTCTTTGGACCATCCCAATATGTACATTCCTTACCGCGCCCTGTTGCCCAAGAACGTGGACAACATGTTCGTGGCCTGCCGCGCTTTTTCCTCGGATAAGGATGTCCAGGAATACTTCAACCTTATCCCGCACTGCATCGCTTTCGGCGAGGCCGCCGGTACGGCTGCCGCCCTGGCGCTCAAAGCGGGCGTGGGCATCAAGAACGTCGACATCAAAGCGCTGCAGAAGCAATTAGCCAAACAGGGCGTGCCGCTGCCGGACGTTACCAAGAAAGTAACCTATAAATACGAAGGGCCGGCACTGGTCTCGGCTCCGTTCTCCCAGCATTAAAGAGGAGGAGACCATGAGGGTCTCAATTCCATAAAAACCGCAAATCAGGGGGTAGCCAAACAGCTACCCCCTTTTGTTTGGGAGTTGGGTAAAAAATCCTCTTAATCTCCCCCGTATCAAGTACGGGGCAGGCTCTTTATAAAAAGGAGAGACCGGGAAAGGGGTAAGACTTTTCCTCCTAACCTCCTCTCCGCTAGCAGAGAGGAGGAACTTATAATGGGGAAGTTTGGAGGTAAATTATGGTAAAACAATCTTCCATAAAAACGATTAACGAGCCAGCCCGTAAACTAAAGATAATCCGTGAGGCGGACGTTGTGGTGGTGGGAGGCGGGCCGGGAGGGGTCGCCTCGGCCATCAGCGCGGCGAGGAACGGCGCGAAAACAGTGCTCATCGAGCGATACGGGCACCTGGGCGGCATGGCGACGGGCGGGCTGGTAAATATTTTCCCCAACCTCTCCGATATCAGCGGCAAGCAACATATCTACGGCATTACCCAGGAAATAATCGACCGGGTGGCGGCGCGGGGCGGGGCTTCCTACCCTCCAAAAGAACTCCGGGGCACCACCGACCCTAAAGTGGTGGACTATTATCTGAATGCCAACATGGGTAATTTCTACGTGCGTAAGGACCCCAACCGGGACGGGAAGCAAGCGGTAATGTATACGGCCGTCCTCGATCCGGAAATGCTGAAGGACGAATTAAACGACATGGTACTGGGGGCAGGAGCCGACCTGTTCCTGCATTCCTGGGGCACACAACCAATTATGGATGGAGACACGGTCAAGGGCATCATCTTCGAAAGCAAGTCAGGTCGGCAGGCCATCATGGGGAAGGTAGTTATCGATGCCACCGGGGACGGGGATATCTTCGTACGGGCGGGGGCGGAGTTCGACAGCACCTTGAGCAACAGGCACCGTACGGCCTGGCTGGCTTTTACGTTCTGGATGACCAACGTGGACATCAAAAAATACGAGGATTTTAAAGCCGCGCAGCCGGAAAAGCACCAGGAATTGCTGGAAGAACTGCAAAAAATGGGCGGCTACCCGCATTTTATCAAAGGCATACTGGATAACCAGAGCGGCGTGCTGTGGTACCATAACTTTCAGATACAGCCGGAAGCGACTGACGCGATGGACGTGGAAACATTGACCCGCGTGGATGTAAGGGGGCGGAAGCGCTCCCTGATTACCTACGAGTTTCTAAGAAAGCACATGCCGGGTTATGAGAAGTGCTTCATCATGCAGACCGCGCCGCAACTGGGGACACAGGGGGGCCGGCGCGTTATCGGGGAATATATTTTGGATACCCCGGACATGGAGTCAGACGAAATCCACGAGGACACCATCGCCGTGCTGGCGAATAACGATAACGGCGACATATCGGCCAAGCACCCCTCGATTAATATCCCCTATCGCTGCCTGGTGCCGAAGCGTGTGGACGGGCTGCTGGTGGCCTGCCGCGCTTTCTCCTCTACGGATGCCATCAACATGCACTTCAATATCATCCCGCCGTGTTTATGCTACGGGCAGGCGGCGGGTACCGCGGCGGCGATGGCGGCCAAGGCGGGTATACCGCCGAGGAAGGTGGACTATAAAGCCCTGCGTCAGAACCTGGTGAAACAGGGCGTGAATTTGCCGAAGTAACAATTTTTAATAAAAAAGCCCGGCGGAAAATCTCCTACCGGGCTTTGATTTTTACTTAATTCTCCCACCCATCCCTCCTTGCGAAGGAGGGATGGTGATTGAGTATAACCAAGTAATTGTATGATTAGCACTATCAT